>QEUZ01000507.1 GCA_003577355.1 Chloroflexota bacterium
AGCTTTGCTGACGACCTGATCAAACACTTGATAACTCACGTCAAGAGCTTCTTCTAAAAAATTATTTCTCGGCTCTTGACCTTCCCATGGTTGGAAACCGCACCTTCGTAAAAAGTCACCGCCGTCTCACGCTGTGAGGTGGTGTGCCCTTATGAAGGAGAACGATAATGAGTCATAAAGCCACCACCCTGATGCTTGTTGGGGCGGTCGTCGCGGGTGGTACTCTTGGCACTGTCTATCGCGAAGAATTAGAACAATACGCCGAAAATCTACTGGTACGCGTTTCGTCGGCTACCGTGCCACAAGCCGCTGCACAGCCGGCTCAAATGCCTGCCCCACAGGTCCCCGTCGCCGAAGTCATCACGCGCAAGGTCGCGCCGTCCGCGGAGTTCACCGGCCATCTCGAAGCGACCAGGGCCGTCGAACTGCGTCCGCGCGTCGGCGGCGCAATCGACGCCGTCAGCGTTCCCGAAGGCGGCCTCGTGCGACCGGCTGAGCTTCTCTTCCAGATCGATCCGAGACCATTCCAGGTTGCGCTGGACGGAGCCAAAGCCCAGTTGCAGCAGGCAAAGGTTCTGCTCGATCAGGCCGAAATCGATTTCCGGCGGGCCGAAACACTGGCTCCGAATGGGACCGTGTCGCGCAAGACCTTCGATGACGCGCAGGCAGCACGCCGTCAGCGCCAAGCCCAAGTAGAAATCGCCAAGGCTGCCGTTGCGGCCGCGGAACTTGATCTGTCGTTCACGCGCGTCACGGCACCGATCGCTGGGCGGGTCGACCGTGTTCTCGTGACAGAAGGCAATCTCGTCACCGGTGGCAATGCAGGGGCTGCGACCCTGCTCACCACGATCGTCTCGACCGATCCGCTCTATGTCTATTTCGATATCGACGAAGCCACCTATCTCGGATTCGTCGCTCGTGCACGCGCATCAGACTCGGAGAGGGTTGGCGGCAAGCTTCCGGTGCAGGTCGGTTTGATGACCGATACGGGCTTCCCACATGCCGGCGAACTCGACTTTCTCGGCAACCGTGTCGACCGGAGTACGGGAACGATCCGCGCCAGGGCGGTTGTCAAGAACCCGGATGGCCGGCTGACGCCTGGCCTCTTCGCACGAGTGAAGCTCGTTACCGCCGAACCGGCTCAGACCGTGCTCATCGACGACGATGACGGCACAGATCGGCGCCGCCCCATCTATCGTCAACCCCTCGACGATGTCGTCGAGCGCCGGGTCGCGGACGCGGCCGAGCAGGCCGGTAGACGCGACGACGTCCAGGCGTTCCGGGTCGGTGATCGCGCTGTAGTCGGGGCTGGACGGTGGTAATCGGAGTGGGTATTCGAGGTCCATACCGTCAAGTCTGCGGCCACGAGCGTTACAGCACGGTCGAAACGCGGCCGGCAGGCGTGTCAAAGTCGTGACAAAAGGGCCAGGGCCGCTGGCGTGGCGGCGATCGACCGGTCCGAGTCGTCGTGGCGGTAGAGCGGCGCTTAGCCGGTCAGACCTGGCTACACGTCGGAGTGGCACTGGCCGCCAATTGCGACGACTGTCGTCCCTTCTGGTCTCCAGCATGGCCCGTTGATCGCTGGAGACTTGCCTAAATTGATCTTGATGCAGCCGTGGCGTAATCGCGGTGGTTCTGTCCCGCGGGGACGCGCTCAGGCCCGTACCGAGTTGGATGGCCGGAGTACCTGAACGTGATACCGACCGCCGGCCCACGCTTGCCGGCTCGATGTCATTAGGCCTAGGGCTCACGGTCGTCGTTGTTCTGCCGCTGGCGAATGACGTCTTCGTCGCAGGCGAGTTCGCGTTGGTTACACAGCGCGCTCGTGGTATCGCGCCGCCCAGGTAGGGACGACCGGCGTTAACTCACTCACGGAGCTGGACACCGCTGTTGCCGGCCTCGA
>QEUZ01000054.1 GCA_003577355.1 Chloroflexota bacterium
CCGCTGCACAAAAAAGCAGCAGGGTAGGTTGAACACCCTGGTCAGTTTCCGGTCGGCATCACCCGGGCTGGCTGGTCAATTTTCGGTCGGCGTCAACACGCAAGGTGGTCTTCGACTTGCCCGCCTGCCCCCGGAACGATGACGACAACGGGATGTCGCTTCTGACTTGACATCGGCAGCGTCAGCGCCGCCTCCGCGTTGATCTCGGATCGAGCACCTGACCCGAGCAGGAGGTTGGTATGGCCCGTTGGTGTGAACGTAGTGAAAGTGACCCTCTCTGCACCTTGCGCTTGCACGGGCCCGATCGACGCAAGCAGCACGCAGATCAGAATGGCGGCGGGAGTGAGTGACTTCTCCATCCGGCCTCCTCTCGTGTCGCGGACTGAGAACCTTCCGAAACCTGAGCGCAGATGCTTTGCGGGCTGACGTTCGAGCCGAGCGGCTGGCGCCGGCAGTCCGCTCGAGCGAAGGGTCAGGCCGCACGTGCGTGGCCCAACTGCTTGAGGCCGGCCAAGTTGTCCCACTCCGCCCATGCTTCGGCAATGAGCTGGTCCTGCACGCGATAGATTGCGATGTACGTGGCTTCGAGGACCTTGCCACTGGGTGGATGGCTCCCCATGGGCCCGAGCTGCGTACCCCGAAAGTGATGCCGCGCGGCAACTTTGTCCCCCTCCGCCACTAGATCCAGGAGCGTTTCACAGGCATCGGGAAATGTGACGAACTCTGCCTGGAGGAACGCCACGAGTTCCTTGGCGGAGTTGACAGTCGGTTCTCCTGCTGCTGTGCTGTGGCGCTTGAAATCGCTTGCCAGGAAACCGAGGACTCGCTGCCAGTCTTGAGCGTTGATCCCGTCGACGAGCGCCCGGACGAGTGCCTTGTTTCGTTCCGACATGGCGGTTGCGATGCGTTCTGTGCGGCCTAACGTTTGAGCTGAGCGGCGACCAGCGGCAGGGCACTTGGGCCGCGAAGTGGATGATGACACTCGCCGCTTCGCGGCCCAAGTGCCCTGCCCATGGGCGTCCGCTCGAGCGAAGGGTTAGCCGTCACCGATACGCGCAAGCCAGTAGCCAGGACGTCGGCGATGCGGAGCGATGGCAACTACGAGCAGCTCTGCTGGCGAGGCACGGTAGACGATGCTGAAAGGATAGCCCTTGACGAGGACGCTGCGAGTTCCCTTGGCAGACGGAGCGCCGCCCAGCGGGTGACGCGATGCACGCTCAAGCGCGGCTTCGACGGCGGCCTGGAACCGCACCCCGGTTCCCGCCCGCGCAGTCGAGTAGTACTGGACCTCGTGTAGCAGTTCGGCTTCAGCCGCCGGCAGAATGCGGACCGGAGTCACCTCGCGATGGCGCGAGCTTTGGCAAAGACTTCTTCGGCAGAAAGCGCCCGAACTTCACCTTTGTCGTAGGCGACTAAGCGACGCTCGATCTCTGCTTCCCACGCGGCATCCAACTCCGCGCTAGCAGGCTCGTTGAGCGACGCCAGAAGCTCGTCGACGAGCCGTTCGCGCTCGTCGCGCGGTAGCTGCTTTCCAAGGATGGCAAGTTCGGCGGCGGTGTCAGGCATGACTACTCCGATGCGTTGCCAACAAGTCTACTCTTCGGCGTCGCAGGCGGGCCGCGACGCGGTCCATGTGACGGCTAACGTTGGAGGTGAGGCGCCCGCAGCGGCATGGGCCGCGGAGGCCAGAGTGACCACTGCTGGCTGAAGAGGCCCATGCCGTTGCGGGTGCCTCGACCGACGGGTTAGGCCGCACTCCGTAGGAACGAGCGTATGGCGTTGGCGACCATGACGGGTTGAGTCAATGTCGGCACGTGTCCGGCATCGTCCAAGACCATTAGCTTAGCGTTCGTCAACGCTTGGACAAGTTCCTTGGCGCGGTCAAGCGGCACGATCTTGTCGAGCGCTCCGTGAAGTACAAGTGTTGGCTGCAAGACCCTGGCAATGTCGCCGGTAACGTCGGCCTCTGATCCGACGATGCGGAGGGCGATTGCAGATTCGGGACTTGCGCGTGCAAGAAGCTTCCGCCCCCAGGCTTTTATGTGCTCCGAATCAGCCTCCGGAACGCATAGTTGAACGAAGCGCTCAATCGTTGCTCCGTAGTTGGAGCGCAGGCCTTGAAGGAAGGGATCGTTGTCGACAGCTATCCCACGAGAGTACATACCATCGACGATTACCAGATGCGTGACACGTTCGGGATGCCGAGCGGCGACAGCGAGAGCGGTCTGAGCGCCGGCCGATTCGGCAGCCAGTACGCACTGATCGATCCCATACGCATCGAGAACAGCCAGCGCGTCGGCGACAAGACTGTCGAACGTTATTGCATCGGGCGAGGTGACACTGATCCCTGTTCCTCGGTGGTCATAGCTCACGACAGCATAGTCATCACTCAGGATGGCGAGCGGCTCCTGCCACAACTCTGAACTTCCGATCCATCCACCTATGGCCAAGATGGTTTGGCCACTAGAAGGGCCACTTCGAGAGGCGTATAGCTTCGCACCAGGTACGTCGAGAAACATGCGAGCTCTCCGTGGGTGAGTTGTTGCGCGGCCTAACGTTTGAGCTGAGCGGGCCAAGCGGCTGGCCGGTGGCGGTCGACTCCAGCGAATGGTTAGGCCGCAGTCTCGCTGCTTGGCGATGAGAACTGCTCGATGACCTGTTGCTCAGTGAGCGTAGGTGTCTGGTTGGCGAAGGAGTAGTAGCCTGGCTTCTTGTCGATGTAGATCTGCGACGCAAGCTCGAACTCGGTGGACTCGAACAGTCCAGCAGGTACGAAGTACTCGCCGGTTGCCAGAAGCTTGTAGTACAGATGAGTCCCGCACCTGCTGCAGAACGCCCGGTGAGCCCAGTCGGAGGACGCATAGACGGATATGTTCTCGGCGCCCTGAAACTGAACATCGCGGCCGCAGTGAACGGCCAGAAGCGGCCCACCGCCCCAACGGCGGCAGGAACCACAGTGACACGCACCAATCTCCCGAGCTTCTGGTGACTTGAGGCTCACCGCGCCGCAAAGGCAATGACCGTCCATGGGTTCATCCTCTCTAGGCCACGAGGCGATGCGGCTCTGCGGCCTAACGTTCGAGCTAAGCCGCGCGCGGAGGCAGACGCCGACTGGCCGCGCAGGGACGATGACCACCTTGGCCCGGAGCGGCCAGGCGGTGGTTGCCGTAGCGCGTCGGCTTGAGCGAGGGGTTAGACCGCACCTTGCACGCTGGCCGTTCAGGCGGGTTGGGCGGTGAACTTGACGCCCAGGGCACGTGCCACCCTCATGACTGTCTCGAATCTCGGCTTCGCGCCCGGCGCAAGGGCCTTGTAGAGGCTTTCGCGACCGAGGCCAGCGTCCTTGGCTACCTGGGCCATGCCCCTTGCTCGGGCGACATCGCCAAGCGCCAGAAGCAGTAGATCCGGATCGTTGGCTTCAAGTACCGCTGTCATGTACTCGGCGACTGCCTCGTCGTCATCAAGGTATCGGGCTGCGTCGAACGCGACGAGCTTCATAGGGGTCTTGGCCTTCGTCATAGGTCGTCTCCAAGTTCCGAAGCCAGCTTCAGCGCCCGGCGGATGTCGCGCTTTTGCGTCGACTTATCCCCGGCGTTGAGCATGACCACGATCACGCGGCCACGCCGCACGAAGTACAGGCGATAGCCGGGTCCAAAGTGCACCCGCATCTCCGAGACTTCGCCTTCGACGGGCTGCCAGTCTCCCAGGCTTCCGGCCTCTGCCTGGCGAAGGCGAGCTGCGATCCGAACCTGAGCACGCTTGTCCTTCAGAGCATCGAGCCAGGCTACGAACTCTTCGGTCTGGAGAACAGTGAACCCGCCCGCACTGTAGCCAATTGGATACAGCCAGTCAAGCCGCCGCGGCGGAGTTGGTGCGGTCTAACGTTCGAGCTAACGCGTCCTGCCTCGCAGGGTCGCGTGTTGAGCGAGGGGTTAGGCGGCGCTACCACCCTTGGGGAAGCTTCTTCAAGATGGTGATTGAAGCGTCCTCAACGCGCACGTACCCGCCGGAGGTGAGTTCCTTCAGTACCCGGGACACCATCTCACGGGACGATCCGATGCACTCCGCGATCTCGCGATGGGTCAGACGAGCACGCACTACCCACTCACCTTCCACGAAGTCCGCGCTCTCAGTAAGCAGGCGCGCGATCCGCTGGTAAACGTTCTCGAGTGCGAGGCTCTTGACTGTGGAGGACAGATCCCGGACACGAGCGATGAGGACATCCACCAGGAAGATCGCAACTGCAGGCGTCGTTAACGTCAGCGCGCGAAGGTGTGTACCTGGCACTATCGCGCAGCGCGTCTCTTCCATCGTCTCGACAGAGGCGTCGCGCTGGCCCCCCGCCAGCGCGAGTTCACCAAAGCACTGCCCCCGACCAAGGAATCCGAGGGTGACTGTCCTTCCGGCCTCGTCCGTTCGATACACGCGAACGCCACCGTCCAGGATGACGAAGAAGGAGTCCGAGACATCGCCCTCGTGGATGAGGATCGTCTTGATCGGGAACTTCCGGACTACGCCGTGCCTTGCGATCTCGGCAACGATGGCGTCGTCAAACATCTGCGAGTTGAACGCTGCATCCATTCTGTCTAAGACCACGGCGCCGCAGTTGCGCCGCCTAACGTTCGAGCTGAGCGGACCGCAGCGGCAAGGCACCGCGCCCGCGAGGCGCAGGATTACCAGCGGCGCTTCGCGGGCGCGGTGCCTTGCCGTTGCGGGTCCGCTCGAGCGAGGGGTTAGGCGTCGCTCTTCGGCCTTGGCAGAGGCGACTTTGCAAGACGCTCCGCCATGCGTGTTTGCCAGCCTGGACCCGTAGCACGCCAACGCGCAACAACTTCAGGCGGCAAACGCAAGCTGATGAGTTGCCGAGGACTCTCAGATTTGGGGCGACCGCCCTTGTTCACGACTGCACGCGCAAGCATGGCGTCTGTGAGTTCAGGCAGTTCCTTGTACTCGTGTGGCTTGATCTTGTGCGCATCGACGCGCGACAGGTCAGACCCCGAAGTACGGCGCGAGGCGGGCTTGCTCACGATCGTTGGCCTTTCGCATGCTGAAGACATGGCGCTCCGCGCCACGCGGGGTGTACCCCACAACCACCATTCGGCCTTTCAGCTTGCCGAAGCAGATGATGCGACGTTCACCGTACTCCTTGCGAACATCCTCGACCTCGACCGTCACGCCCTTGAAGACAAGAGCTGCGTCCTTGAAGTCCAAGCCACGATCATCAAGCGTCTTCTGGCGTTTGGCCGGATCGTAGGTGACTCGCACCCGAATATTGTATATACACTAACCACCTGCCGCAAGCCCTCGCGGCGGGGTGGCCTGCGACGCCTAACGTTCGAGCTAAGCCGCGCGCTACGGCAGACGCCGACTGGCCGCGGAAGGACACTGACAACGATGGCCTGGAGCGGCCAGGCGGTGGCTGCCGTAGCGCGTCGGCTTGAGCGAGGGGTTAGGCCCCAGCGCGCCGCAGGTGACACGGCTCAAAAGGGAATGTCTCCCTCTTGTTCGCGAGCGATATCAACCAAGTAGATGATCTGTGATGCGCAGACGGCCAGCACGTACTCGGCGACCTCAACGGACACTGCACCTCCTGCAGCGGCGCCGTGAGCCACCCCTTCTGCGCCGTTTCGGAACGCATAGATGCCGGTGAAGGTCTGACGGAGTGCCTTAGGCACAGTTACCGACGTCGCGGAGTCAAGCCACTTTATGAGATCGCCGAGCGTCGCCGCCTTTGACTGGGGGAAGAGCACCTTCCCTGTCGCTTCAACAGCGCAGACGGCCTCCTTCACGGCATTCTGGAAGTCAGGTCTCGTAGGATGGCGAAAGAACTGGAGAGCCTTCTCGAAGTGCTGCCTCGCAGCCGCCAGTTCAGATGCTCCAAGGACCACCTGTGACTTTGACGCTTGCTCCACGGTGTGTTTTCGGCCGCGCCGCCTAACAGCAGCTTCCGTGAACTCGTACGCCAGGGCCTCTTCAAGGAAGAGCCTCTGAAGTTCCGCGGCGATGTAGGCCTGGGAATCGGAGCGGGCTACGCGTTCAGTGTAGTTCCCGAAGCCATCTTCCCAGCCAGCTTGATTAGCTAGTTGAGAGTAGAGGCGTTCGCAGAAGTCATAGACCTTTGCCCAAGGCAGGTTCTGCAGCGCGAACGTCGCGTCCGCCTGTGCCTTTTCTTGGCTGGATACGGAGGAAGGATCGTAGCTTTGGAGTTCAAGGCGTCCGATCCTATGCAGTTCACGGGCGACTACGATCCAGTTGGCGACGTACTCGCGGTCGACCAAGTCTGCCAGCAAGTGCAGCAACCCGGCTCGGGCGGTGTCAGGGAAGCTCCCATCGACCTGATGGTGCGGCCCCCTTACACGGGCAGAGAATGGAATTGGTGGCGCAGCTGACATGACTTCTGGGGCCTAACGTTCGAGCTGAGCGGCTGGCCCAGGCGGCCTGCCGTGGACAGTCCGCTCTCGAGCGAGGGGTTAGGCGTCGGCAACGTCCTGATGAGCCGCAACCAATAGGTTGTACCTATGATGCGTAGTCGACGTGAGCGCCTCTGGCAAACGACAGCCCTTGTAGCCAAGAAGTTGTTCACCAAGCCGTTGGACGAAGCGGCCGATTCCGACCACGAACAGCTCCGCATATGTCCTCCCGGGAGGTGTTCGCTGGTACATGAGTTGAAGGTCAGCCGAAGCGTTGCGATCAACGTGCGCTCCACCACCTTTGTCCGCGACCGTCCGAACGACAGTCCGAACATTCAACCGCGTTGGGTGAAACGTTAGCCGTTGATCGGCCCAACGCCCAATAGGTAGCAGCGCATCCTTTTGAACAAGCAGGTCAGCCACGACAAGGCCGTTCTCGTACTCATCAATCTGAAGCGGCATCTGGGCGATGCGGTTCGTACCTTCCGCAGTCCTCGCCATCCGAACGCCGCCAGCCTCGTCTCTTGACCAACTGATGGGTTCGATCGAACTCACCGCAAGCCTGGGATAGATCGCTGCGAGTAGCGAGTTATCTGTGCCGCGGTTGGTGTCACAAAGCAGGAGCCGAAGCTGCCCAGCCAGTGGTCGGTACATATGTGCCTTGCCTTGATAGATGCATTCGAGGCATGTGTCCACCACAGCTAGCGAATCCTGAAGTTGGCCTTTGAGATACTCACTCATGCTGGCATCCGACGCCTAACGTTCGAGCTGAGCGGCTGGCCGCGGCAGGACGGCTTGCCCGCGTGGCGGATGATGCCCAAGGCCCGCTACGCGGGCAAGACGGCCTGCCGTGGACAGTCCGCTCTCGAGCGAGGGGTTAGGCGGCACCTTCGGGCGCTTGCGCGTCAACGGCTAGGGCCTCCGGACCAACAGGAATGATCTGTAGGACATTGCCTCTCCCCGGAGCGAACGATGTAAGCGTCGCTTCGACATAGGCTTCATGGCGTTCCGGGATCCGTTCTCTGAAACTGACTCGGAGTTTGCTTCTCATGTCTGCGACTGCGGCGAAATCCTCGCTCGTGAATGGAAGAACGCGGCCGAGTACAAGTAGGGTCTTGCCACTGCGCAGGATCACTTCTCTGAGTACGCTTCCTTGAACCTCGACAGGCATAAGCGAACGGCGGTCTGCTGAGTCAGTCAGTAGTAGGTCAATCAGCAGTTTGTGCTGTAGCGGTGTCTCGACCGCGACAACCTTCTCCTCTCGTTGGGCCTTTGGAAGCAAGACGTCGTCGGAGACCAAGAAGATGAGTTCCAGCGCGTGGCGCCAGCTGCCAGAGAGCAGCAGCCCCGGCGCCAAACGCTGCATCATGGTGCCCAGGCGGAGTTGCCAGTTGTTGTTTCGGTGGAAGCTGATCTTCCCCAACCTAACTGCGTCTCGACCGGCTGCATAGAATTCGTCGCCCTGCGTCCAAATGCGCCAGGCGCCTGCAATCTGGACGCCGTTGCGCACGGGCGCAACTCTAAGGACGCTTCGCTCAGCCATGTTGTCTGGTGTGCCGCCTAACGTTCGAGCTGAGCGGATGGCCGCGGCAGGACGCCTGGGCGGCGAGCTGCAGCATAAACGCTGGGCGGCTCGCCGCCCAGGTGGCCTGCCGCGGACAGTCCGCTCTCGAGCGAGGGGTTAGGCCGCGGATTTCGGCCTGGCCACGCGAAGCGCGCGCAACTGGCGCATAAGCACAGACCTGCACTCAGCAGCCGCACCGGGCGGCGGAACCCACAACCCAGAACGCCGCGGCTGAGCAGAGAGCTGACCGGCCGAGGATGCAGACCTGCCGCTGGGAAGTTGAACTTGAGAGGCCCGACTACGGAGCCTCTCAAACGCAGCACAGCCTTGCCCTCATTGCCCCAGCTGCACCCGCGCCACAGAGCTGCAGCCGGACCGCCATTTCGGTCTTATCGCGCGCCCGCAAAGTGACCCTCCCGCGAGCGCCGCAGGACGCGAGCGCTGCCGCGCTGCGCACGCACCTGGGGCGCTACCGCAGCGCGCCCAAGCGGCCCAAGTGCATTCGGCTTTCGAAGCGCCACGAGCACCCGCAGGCCTTGGTTCCGCGGCCTAACGTTCGAGCTAAGCTGCCCGCGGAGGCAGGTGCTGTAAGCCCGGTTCGCGACAATAGTACGACTGGCGCGGGCCGGGCTTACAGCGCCTGCCGTAGCGGGTCAGCTTGAGCGAGGGGTTAGGCCTCTGCGGCACCCGGCTCCGAGTTGGCGTATTTGGTCTCATCCAGCGTGTATGTGACCTTCATACCGGTCTTGGTGCAGACAAGGCTGGGTTCGTCCGTCAGAGAGATGTCCAAGGAGTCGCCGCGCAACCCCTGCCACATTGCAAGGTAGTACAGCGTGCCGACCTTCTGTCCTTGCTTGATGGCGCGCTCCACCCCACCCTTCCAAGGCAGTATGACCAGCTCGCCAGCCCTGGCACGCGCGGCGAGTGCAGGGTCCTCTCTTGCCTTCTCACGGCCCCGCTCCCAGCAGGCGATGAGGCCGCGGTCACTTCCTTCCCAGCGTTCCGTCCAGGTTTGGGCGCCTAAGGGGGCGGAGGAGATTGAACGAGTGACCTTCATGAGGCGGGATTCTGAGACAACGAGGTCGCCCAGCGATCCTCGTGAACCACCAGTAGCGCGGCGCCTTCTCTCTTAAGCTTCATCGCTTGCTCGATCTTTGTTCCGAAGCTGCCGTGCTTCCACTCGGGACTCCCCAGCCCACCAACAACGACGTAGTGCGTCTTCCGACTAACCGAACTACTGACGAGGCCACCACGGCGTTCGATGGCCTCGGCGCAAACGGAACGAGGCGCGAAGACGAAGTTTCCAGTGAGGCAGAAGCGCGCTTCTCGAAACTGCAGGGTCTCGACTTCATCAAACGCCAGACCAGTGACATGTGTTGATTCTGCAAGTTCATCCAGAGTCCCGCCAATCAACTGCTGCAGCGTTTGCATCAAATGCTCGCGCTCAGCCTCGGTGATTACACCGTCTTCGAGCGCCGCGCGTATACGCGCGTGGACTACGTCTCCGGGCCAAGTGAGCGAGATGTTCTCGTTCTCCCGCAACCAGCGGTTGAGGAACTGGATTTCATCATCGTTCAGTTTGGCATCGCAGATCAGTCCCTGCGCTATGCCAACCAGCGCGCCAAGCGACCTATTGAGGTCGTTCTTGAATTCGGCGCTTTGGCGGGTGAAGAAGTTGCTCATGAGCTTCCCTCAGAGGCCTAACGTTCGAGCTAAGCGGGCGACGACGGCAGGACGCCAGGCCCGGGCTGGCGAAAATGTACCTTGTACAGCCGGCCCGGGCCTGGTGGCCTGCCGTTGGCGCTCCGCTTGAGCGAGGGGTTAGGCGTCACCTCGCGCCCTCAGCGGAGTTGAAGTCGCGGCTTTGTGGCGAGATAAAGCCACGAAGAGGTGTGCTTGAGTAAGGCAGTTCTACGCGCGCCCCGCAAATCCGTCGCGGCCTTGAGCAAGGGAATGATCCCGATTAGGCCGACCTGTGTTGACAGGGCTGTTAGGCCCGCAACGGGAGCGACCAGGGTACCCCCCGCGATGAGCGTCGAGATCGCCACTTCCTTGGAGAAGAGCGTCTTCAGGCTTGCAACACCTAGCTCGGATTTCAGGTCCGCAAGGTCATGCTTGAGATCGTTTCGGAACTGACGTTCCAGCTCTCGGAGATCAGTGATGCTCTTTGCTTCTTTCGTGACCCGCTTGATGTGGGCATCTAGTGTGGCCAGATATCTTCGACGCATTGCAGCGTAGTCCGTGCTGCTACTGCTGGCCTCTCGCTTACGGAAGTCAATGAGCTTTTTGAGTGGGACGTCACGCGCATCGAGAACGTCAAGAGATATCGAAACCAGTCGATCATAGGCTGGAGCAACTTGGCTTACGTCGAGACCAGTAATCGGCGACGTTCCAAGTGCGCTGGCATGTGCTTCGGCTAACCAAGAGTAGGCGTCGGTCCGGTCGGTGATCTTCTGAATCTGCGTTCCGGCACAACTGTCCGCGAGGAGCGACATCATCAGGAAGCCTAGAGCTGCCGGGACGTCATAGTCCATCACACCGGCTTCGAATCGGGCCAATCCCTCTCGTTCCAACATGCTCCAAGTCATATGGAGGAACTTGTCGGGGTAGATCAGGTATCCGCCACCCCGCCAATCGGTCGGCGCCTTGGCCATGATTGCAGCGAGCTTGCCGGTGGTTAGAAGAGTCTCGAGGGTCTTGTGGGCCTCCTCCTGCTCCTTGTCGCTTGGGCGCCGTGGCCTGACAACCAAGCTCGCTGCTTCTCGGAGCTCTCTATCCTTTGGACCGTGAGGAGACGGCCGCGGCATGCGAGGAACGATGGTCTCAAGCGAATCCCACAGCAGAAGCGCGTTCTTCAAGATCGTCGGATTGCCGACCTCGGTGTGGGGGTAGTAGAGGGCCTTGAGCATGGCGGTCTCCCTGTGACGCCTAACGTTTGAGCTGAGCGGTGGACGACGGCATGGTGCCCTGGCCGCGAGGTGCAACATGTACCTCAGCACCTCGCGGCCAGGGTGCCATGCCGTTGGCCGTCCGCTCGAGCGAAGGGTTATGCGTCGTCACGTTACCGTCTCGAGGGCAAGCATTTCTTCTAGGACAACTGGCACAGGTCTGCCGGTTATTAGGAAGCGGCTCGCATTCCTCCAAGTGGTGAAGTTGAAGGAGGCACCGCTACCGTCTTGGAGGGGGTAGTACTGGTTGGCCGGTTCGTTGTGCATGTCGTCGAGCACTAGCATCCGCGTAGGGCTCAAAGGAAACGTGATCATCGTCCCTTCCGTGCCGAAGCCGTACCTCTCTTTGCTCTGATGATGCATCGCCACGGGCTTATCGGTCGTGATGAACGTCTCTTCATTGGCGAAGACGACAGACCATCGCTTCCGGAGGAGATGATCGGCGATCCTTGTCGCCTCTGAGCGCACCAGCTGCGCAAAGAAGCGGTCATGTTCATTCTTCGTCCAAGATCGGTACTCGTGCCAGCCAGAGCTGTCAAACCGATGTACTTGGCCGCTGATCTCGATCGATCCGATGTTGAGCGTGCCGTCGGGGAGTCTGGGGGCTGCCTCGTACAACAGTACGAGTTTGCGGTGAATCTGCTCAACCTCCGATCGAACTTCAGGATTTCGGAGGTACATCACCGCAGTGAACAGGGCGATCCCCTGCCGAAGTGGTTGATCGGCCAAATTTACGAAGCCCTCGGCGAGGGCGGGCCAAACCATGCCGAGAGCGGACTCCAGAGAGTCAAGCCGTTCGTCGAGCGACCAGTCACGTTCGCCGCCCGGTTGCACGGGGGAGTAGAGGAAGCGTTTGCCGCACACATTGCGGACGCTGGTCAACTTCTCGTCGCCGTCGTCTGGTTCTGTGGAGAAGATCCAAACTTGCGGGTACTCCTCGCTCCTGCTTGCTGCAGTGGCGAAGTAACGCAGATAGAACTGCGGGACCCAGTGCTGATGCTTTGAGCGGCCGCGAGGGGTGCTATTACGACGCATAACTTGATCTGAACCGGACAGTCAGGCGTAACCGGTTACGGCTCGCACGGAGCGTATCCGGTTACGCCTGACTACCCAAGGGCCGGTGACATGGTGGCGCGCGGGGTCCGGGTTCGCGGGCGGCTGGCGCTTGCACGGCGACACATCGCAGCATAGACTGTATAAAAACACAGATGGCGGTTGCGTCATGTCCACTCCTGTCGTTGCCCCCGCCACGGCACCACGCTCGCTGCTCGACGCCGTTCGCGAGCGCGTGCGCTATCTGCACTACAGCTTACGGACCGAGCAGGCCTACGCCCACTGGATCCGTGCCTTCGTGCGCTTCCATGGCATGCGCCATCCGCGGGCGATGGGCAAGCCGGAGGTGGAAGCCTTCCTCACCTGGCTGTCCAACGAACGGGGCGTCTCGGTGGCCACGCACCGGCAAGCGCTCGCGGCCGTCCTGTTTCTCTACCAGCAGGTGCTCGGCCAGCAGCTGCCCTGGATGCAGGACATCGGCCGCCCTCAGCGCAAGCCGCGGCTGCCGGCCGTGCTGTCCTGTTCGGAAGTCGCCGCCGTGCTGGCCCGGCTGGACGGCACGCACGGGGTACTCGCCCGGCTGCTGTACGGCACCGGCATGCGCATCACCGAAGCGCTGCAACTGCGCGTGAAGGACGTCGAGTTCGACCGCCGCGTCATCGTCGTGCGCTGCGGCAAGGGCGGCAAGGACCGCGTCACGATGCTGCCGGCCACGCTCGCGCCGGGCCTGCGCGAACAGGTGCAGCGTGCCCGCGCGCTGTGGGAGGCCGACGCGCGCGCCGGCCGCGGCGGCGTGCAGATGCCCGACGCGCTCGAGCGCAAGTACCCGCGCGCCGGTGCGTCGTGGGCCTGGTTCTGGGTTTTTCCTCAGGCCGAACATTCGATTTGCCCGCGCACCGGCGTCGAACGGCGCCACCACCTGTTCGACCAGACGTTCCAGCGCGCCTTCGCACGCGCGGTGCGCGACGCCGGCATCGAGCGACCGGCCACACCGCACACGCTGCGCCACGGCTTCGCCACCCACCTGCTGCAGTCGGGCACCGACATCCGCACGGTGCAGGAACTGCTCGGCCACAGCGACGTGAGCACGACGATGATCTACACGCACGTGCTGAAGGGGGCGGCCTGCGGCGCGCGCAGCCCGCTCGATGCGCTGGCGGCCGGCAGGGGGCCGGCCGCATCGGCGCGCACCATGCATTGAGCCGGATCGCCCTGCCGGCCGCAGCACTTGCGCTTTCGCCGCATCCGCGGCGCGCCGCCCGCCCATGCTCCCCGCCTACGCCGAGCTGCACTGCCGCAGCAACTTCAGCTTCCTCACCGGCGCGTCGCACCCCGAAGAGCTGGTGCAGCGCGCGCACGCGCTGGGCTACGCGGCGCTGGCGATCACCGACGAGTGCTCGCTGGCCGGCGTGGTGCGCGCGCACGCCGAGGCCAAGCGCGTCGGCCTGCACCTGATCGTGGGCACCGAGATGCGCGTGACGGCGCACGAGCGGGCCGCGGCCGACGCGTCCGACATGCGGCTGGTGCTGCTGGCGCAGACGCGCCGCGGCTACGGCCACCTGGTGCAGTGGGTCACGCTGGCGCGGCGGCGCGCGGCCAAGGGCCGGTACCAGGCGCTGCGCAGCGACGTCGAGGGCAGGGCGCCCGCGGCGCCGATGCTCGCCGGCCTGCCCGACTGCCTGGCGCTGCTGGTGCCCGACGCCGCGCAGCCGTTCGAGACGGTGTTCGCGCACGCGATGTGGCTCAAGACCTGGTTCGGCGCCGGCAGCGAAGGCCGCGCCGCGCTGGCGCTGCCGCTGCTGCTGCACGCACGCGACGACTGGCTGGCCGACACGGTGCAGCGCGTGGCCGCGCTCACCGGCCTGCCGGTGGTGGCCACCGGCGACGTGCTGATGCACGCGCGCTCGCGCAAGCCGCTGCAGGACGTGCTCGCCGCCACGCGGCTCAAGCGCCCGCTGGCGCAGTGCGGCTTCGCGCTGACGCCCAACGCCGAGCAGCACCTGCGTCCGCGCCATCGGCTGGCGGCGCTGTACGCGCCCGAGTGGCTGGCCGCCACGGTGGCGCTGGCCGCGCGCTGCG
>QEUZ01000055.1 GCA_003577355.1 Chloroflexota bacterium
TCGAGCGTCCGCACGCCAGTCAGTCGCTGGGCAATGAAGTCGTACGACCCGCAGAGCGTTGCGCAACGAGCAGTAACCGCGGGTTCGTGCTTTGCAAGCCAGCGCCAACGTGGGGCCACATTCTGTTGATTGGGCAGTCCACCAGTACGGCGCAAGAACTCTTCAGGGTCCACTGCCGCGCGCAGCTCTTCAACCTCAACCACGCTGCGCGCATCGTTCTGCTGGATACTCCGACGCAACACCACACCGTCAGGGCCCTGCAGCACAAGCGCCGGTACCATGCCGGTGACGCCCACAACCGCAATCCGCCCAGGTTCCACTTGCGCGGTAAGCTCGCGCGTGGCCGCGCAGGTTGTCGCCCACCATTCATTGGGGTCTTCTTCAGCCCAGCCTGGGAACGCCGAGTGCAATGTATGCGCTCGCTCCGCCTGTCCGACGATGCCGTGCTCAGGGTCGAGCAGCACCGCCTTCAACGCGGTCGTGCCGATGTCGATGCCAAGCGCCAGCGGCTTCATCGGGCGCGATCCGCCTCGGCAACGAACCTGCGTACACGCTCTGGGTCAACAGGGTTCCAGGTGTAGCCATCGACCTTCAGCCCAGTCCCAACGATCACGCCATCGGCCACTGCCAACGTTTCGGCAACGGTTTCGATGCGCACGCCGGTGTTCGCCAGCACTGGGGTGTTCGGGACAGCTGCCTTCGCTTCCCGAATGTGTTCGAGGTTCGCTGATGCACCAGCCATTGGGCCGGAAATCAGCAACGCATCGGCGAGTGACGAGGTGACGACGCTGCGGGCAAGCGCAGCGATCGGGCGGGGCGCCACCGGCCGGGCAAACTCCGGCTCGATGTTGAAGAACAGACGCATGTCTGCACCAATGTTGGCCCGAAAGTCGAGCGCAGCAGCGGCATCAGGCTGCCACAACCCCATGTCGCTATCCCAGACGCCGGTGAACACCTCGCGCACGAACGCAGCCTGCACCGCCTGCCCCACAGCCAACGCGGCAAACGGGTCCCACAGCATGTCGACCCCATAGGGGATGCGCACCTCTTGGCGTAGCTCTCCAATCACTGCCGCCATGGCGGCAAGCGGCGCGATGCCCGTCTTCAGCGGGTAGGGCCGGTCGCCCTCGTTGCAGAAGAGCAGGCCATCGACGCCACCGTCCTGCAACGCGCTCAGGTCGCGACGCAACGCGTCAACAATCGCGCGCATACCGCCGGCCCGGTCGTAGAGCGGCCTGCCAGGCAGCGGTAGCAGGTGCATCATCGCGATCACCGGCTTTCGCCGCCCGAAGATCTGCTCCAGCACTGAGTGTTCCACAGCTCCTCCGCTCCCCTTCTGGTCATGCAAGCGTATGCAGTGTACCCTGCCCTTCGCGAGCGCCGGGTCGTGCAACTGCGTTGGGAGTCAACAGGTATGTGGCGGATCAGTGGCTTCGGAGACGAAATATCTCCAAACCTGCAAGAGCAGATTACGGTCTTACGCGAGCTGGGGCTCCAGTTTATCGACCTGCGCGCCGTCTGGGACCGCAACATCATGACCCTTAGCGCGGAAGAGCTCACCACCATCCGCACTGCGCTCGACACCGCCGGCCTGCGTGTATTGTGTGTTGGCTCACCTATCGGCAAGGTGTCGATCGATGCCCCGTTCCCCCAGCAACTGGACGATTTCCGCCGCGCGCTCGACATCGCCAGATCCTTCGCCGCGCCATATCTGCGCATCTTCTCCTTCTACATGCCTGCGGGCAGCGACCCGCGCGCCTACCGAGAACCGGTCATCGAACGCCTGCAAGCGTTTGTCGAGGAGGCGCTGGAAAGTGGGGTCACGCTGCTCCACGAAAACGAAACGGGCATCTACGGCGACACGCCCGAACGCTGTTTCGATCTGCACCACAGCATCGCATCGCCGCAGTTCCTAGCGATCTGGGACGCGGGAAACTTTGTTTCCAACGGGGTGCGCCCATTTGCTACCGGCTTTGAACCGCTGCGGCCATACATTGCTGGGTTGCACATCAAGGATGTCGCGCTCGACAGCGGTGCCGTCGTCGTCGCTGGTGCGGGTGACGGGCAGTTTCCTGAAACGCTCGCCGCGCTCGCTACCGATGGTTGGAGCGGGTTTTGCTCGCTGGAGCCACATTTGTCGGTCGCCGGAAAGTTCGGCGGGTTCAGCGGTGTGGACGGCTTTCGCCGCGCCGCCCACGCGCTATTCGACCTGTTGGAACAACAAGGGATCAGTTGGGAGTAGCCCGGCTATTTTCCGATGCAGAAACGACGGAAAATTTCGTCGAGCACCGCCTCGCTGACGTTCTCACCCGTGACCTCGCCAACCGCCATCAGCGCATCGCGCACATCGACTGCCACGAGGTCGAGCGGCAAGCCGTCGTCCAGCGCGGCCCGACCTGCGGCTACCGCTGCTGCTGCCCGCTGGATAGCGTTTAGCTGCCGTTCCGTGACAAGCTGTGGTTCGGCAACCTCACCAGCCAAGCCCAACGCTGCCGTGTACAGGGCATCCTCCAATGCAGAAAGCCCGTGGCCTGAAACCGCCGAGAGCTCGACGCATGGCGCCTCTGGGAACAGATGGCGCGCTGCCTGGCCCGCGATATCCGGCAGGTCGGATTTGTTGAGCACGACGATGATGTCGTTCCCGACGCTGTCCCGGCGTTCGCGCAACAGGTCGGCGACACGCGCATCGTCGGCGGTCAGTGCCATCGACCGGTCCAGCACGAGAACAACCAACGCGCTCGCCCGCGCAGCCTGGCGGGAGCGGTCGATGCCCAGTTGTTCGATCACATCGCTGCTGTCGCCGATCCCAGCTGTGTCCAGCAGCGTCGCCGGAATGCCGCGCAGGCTGATCGTCTCGGAGATCACGTCACGGGTGGTTCCAGCAATTGGCGTCACGATGGCGCGTTCAAAGCGCAGCAGTGCGTTGAGCAGGCTGGACTTGCCGACGTTCGGCCGGCCAACGAGAGCGATCCGCACGCCATCCTGATACAACCTTCCGGCACGGCCGGATTGCGCGACCTCGTCGAGCACGGTTTGCGCCGCGTTGAGCGCCGGCCGAGGATCGAATGGCGGGATCTCATCATCCGGGAAATCAGCGGCAGCGTCGAGATACGCCAACGTCTCGACCAAGAGATCGCGGGCCGGCTGGAGGCGCTGGCGCATGCGGCCGCGAAGCTCACTTACCGCAAGGTCAAGTGAGCTTGACGTACGCGCCGAGACGATCGCAGCAACCGCCTCAGCCTGGGCCAGGTCAATGCGCCCATTGGCAAACGCACGCAGCGTAAACTCGCCTGGGGTTGCGAGGCGTGCCCCAAGGCGCAGACACAGCGCAAGGATCTGCTGGACAGCGGCTGGGCCGCCGTGGCAGCTGATTTCGACGACCTCTTCACGCGTGTAGCTGCGTGGCGGGGCCATCCGCACCAAAAGGACCTCGTCGATAACGCTTGAGCTGTCTGCATCAACGATTGCACCATAGAACACACGATGGCTTGTCAGAGCAGCTGCCGGTCGAGCACGCAGTTTCCGGCCGTGGCGGAAGCACGCTGCGGCTATTTCTGGCGCGTCCGGGCCGCTCAGCCGTACCACGCCGATGGCAGACTCTCCCAACGATGTACTCACCGCAGCGATCGTATCGGCAAACACGGGTCACAACCTTCGTCGGCGTTGATCGCTGCTCGCAATCGCTATACTTACGCTACGGAAGTGCGTACAGCACGCGAGCAGGAACTGGGGTCGCACCAGGCCTGGGCAGCGAGCAGGCGACTCGTTGCACGAGAGTGTACCGCTGCGACCAATGCAGCATGCAGGACGAAAGGCCGGTCGGCGCCGTGGCGAGCGAGGCGAACCGACACGTTGGTGATCCTCGCAGGACGCGAGCGACGGCAAAGCGAATTGCTGCCACCGTGCCGGCGCCACTGGCTGCCATTGGTGTGAGCAATGCGTGGTTATACCTCGCCGGAGCAACGACACCCAGCGCCATCTGGCCCGACGACCAGCCTGAACCGCCCGCGAACAGTTTGCAGACCGAGGTATCCGCCCCCAGCGGCGTTCGGCTCCGTGTCGCGCACAGCACACCGCTCGATGCTACCGGACGAGACACCCTGTCGCAGGTTGCGGAGGCGCTTGCCGAGCGCTGGCTCTCGGACAACACGAACGGATACCCATATGCGTCCTACGAGCCACTGGTGATCGATCAGAGCATTTCTGGGGAGCCGCTTGTGCGGGTTGCTCGCGCGTTCGGAAGCTCGGCATCCGCACAGGAACTGTTGCGCGTGATCTCCGCAGAGGTTGCTCGTGCGTCGGGGGCGCCATTCGCCGGCGCGCACCTGTACGACGAACACGCCGCACACGCGATCGCAGCCTACGTCCATGCGAAAGAGGATGCGCTCAAGCCCGCCACGGGCGAACCGATGTCGCATCCACTCGCCCATTCTCCCCTTGATATGCTCGTCGCACGTGAGCAAGGTCCATTTGTCTTCTATAACGTCGATCACGTTGTTGCTCCGCTCGCGCCAGACATCGGGCTGACTTCAGGCGTCATGTTTCCGCTGCTTGTCGATGGTTCGGTGCGGGGTTGCGTTTACGCAGCTACAACCGAGCCAGATGTGGGTTTTTCTAACGAGCACATTGCCGCCACAGCCGACATTGTCGCGATCGGAGCAACCGGGCTGGAGCGGGCGCAGCATGTTGAGCGTGCCGTACAGCAGGCGGACCAGATCCGCATTCTTAACGCCGCAGCATACTCCGCGTCCGGCACCTTCGATTTAGGAGAACTCTTCGCCACTGTCACGGATGCCGCTCGGCGCCTGGTGCGCTTCGATTTCGCCGCCCTTGTGCGTATCGCACCAGACGGGCGACTGGTCGGCTTTGCGGATATCGCGGGACAGGTCAGCCACTACGAAGTCGCCGACGCGACAGTTGGCCCCTGGTTACGCGAGGTTGTCGAACCGACCGTCGTCGAACCTCAGGAAACCGAGAATGCCGCCCTGCGCGGCATGCTTGAAGCTGCAGAGGTCCAGCGTGTCCTCGTGGCCCCATTGCGCGACCACGACCGCACGATCGGTTGCCTCGCGCTGCTGCGGCAATCTCGTCAGGTCTTCACTGCATCCGATCTGGAACTCTCGGCACAGCTCGCCGAGCTCATCAGCGTCAGCCTGCGTAATGCGCTGCTCGTACAGGAGCTACGCCAGGCACGTGAAGATGCCGAACGTCGCGCACAGGAACTCGCGGCGCTCCAACGTGTTGCTGCCCGCCTGGCCGCACAAGGCGACCCTGCGGTGACACTCGATATCTTCGCCGAGGAACTGCAACGTATTCTGCCGGGTTACCTTTCGTCCGTTTGGGAGCTCTCACCAGACCGCGCGAGCATTGCTGCTATTCACGCCTGGGGCACGTACGAGGGCGAAGTCCAGCTGGTCAGCGTCCCCGCCGATGCAGGCATCGTTGGGTACGTTGCCAGTACCGGCAAGCCGGTGCTACTGGATGACGCGCGCATCGACCCACGCTCGATCTACGCCGATGGCGTCGAGACCTACATGCAACCACTGCTCGAACACGGCGAATCGCTCATCTGTGTCCCATTGATTGCAAACGGTGAGCCGGTTGGTTCACTCAAGACAACGCGAGTTGGCATCGGTAAGTTCAATGACGACGATCTGCGCCTGCTGATCAACTTCGCTACCCACGCAGCCGTTGCACTCTATAACGCCCGGCTCACAGCGGAGAATCGCAACCTCTACCTCTCGACCATCGCGGCGTTAGCGAGTATGTCGACCACATCCGAGCCGGCCGAGCGGTTCCTGGCCACAACCGAGGCACACAACGTGCGTCCCGAGCTCGTGCAGGAGGCGCGTGACGCCCTTGACCACTTCGCGCGCTCCCAACCAGATGCGTTCGCCTCGCCACCGACGGCGGCGCAGCGCATCCTGCAACGTCTGGCAGCAGAAATCGGCGCAATCAGCGACTTCGATCGCTTCCTGCGCCAGATCACGAACATCGTCTGCACCGAGCTCGATGTGCGCGCGTCGATGCTAACCCTCGCTCGCACGACATCCGGAGGCACGGGCACACCTGCCGTGTTCCCAGCGTCGCTCCGCCGGGGAGATATCAACCGGCTGAGCCGTGTTGCTGCGCGTGTGCTCGCCAGTGGCACGAGCATCTTCCCGCGCCGTTCGGCGCAGCCCATTCGCCGTGTTGGGTTTCCGATTCGCGCCGGCGGCGCGCTCCTTGGCGCCCTGGTGCTGGAGTTCGAGCTGGACGGCGACGACGACAATGTGCTGCTCCGCCAGGTTGATGCAGTGCTCGACCAGCTTGCCGCAATCCTCTCCATCGCCCAACAGCACGCGGATGCCCGCTACCGTGCAACTACCGACGCGATGACTGGTATCGCCAACTACCGCCGTATGCAAGAGTGGATCGACGACTGGCTGAGCCAGCCACCCAACCGCGAGCGGGCGCTGGCCCTCGTGCTGTTCGATGTCGATGGGCTGAAATCGGTCAACGACACCCTCGGACACCTTGCCGGAGACGAGCTGCTGCGGGCTATTGCGCGCACGTTGACGATGGGTGTACGTGCCAGCGATCTCGTCTCGCGCTACGGCGGGGATGAGTTTGTTGTCGCGATGCCGGGGACGATGCGAACCGAGGCGGAGGCAACAGCGCGCCGCTTGCTGCGGACGCTCAACTCAGCCACATCCCGAGAACTGAGCGCAACCCACAGACGGCAAGTCGCGTCGTTTGGCGTCGCCACGTTCCCGGACGATGGCTCGACGACCAGTGCGCTCATTGCGGCTGCGGATGCGCGTATGTACATGATGAAACGGACGCACGGGGTGACCCGCTTGGCCGTTGGTCAGGGAAGTTGACGCGTAGAGTCGATCAAGCGTTCAACGGCTTCTCGCCTCGGCGTGGCCTGCACGCCCCAGCCGGAAACCTTCAACGCCGCCGCCGCGGCTGCGTAGCGCACGCTTGCCACCGTCGATTCGCCGAGCGAGCGTGCTGCGAACAATACTGCGGCAAACGTATCCCCTGCGCCTGCCGGGTCCACTTCGGTAACCTTGAATGCTTCCATCTCGAACGCGCGTCCACGGTCCAACACGCGTACCCCGAGGTCGCCACGCGTAACGACCGACAACCCTCGTTGACCGACCGCCGCGACGACATCGCGCGCATCAACGTATTCCTGGGCCGAAACGACGAGTGCGTCGATGCGCGCCACGACATCCGGCGGCAAGCGTAGCGGGATCTGGCGCACTGGCCCGAGTCGTTCTGGGGGCCAGGTGCGCATCCAGCCCTGTGGGGTGCAGCCAACCATGCCTGCGGACAACCGGCCGACTTGCCGGAGATCAATCTCCTGGGCAATCGGTGCGAGGTGCACGACACCTGCCGAGCGCCAATGCGCCGGCAACCCGTTCAGGTCAATCGGCTCGCCCCAGGCGTGAATGGTTTGCTTGCGGCGTCCAGCAACTTCTTCGTTGGTAAAGGTCGTTGTTCCGGCGCTTTCCTGGACGATCAGCTCGACCTCGCTCGTGACCGCAGCGAGGTCGTCTCGCAAGCGCGGACTCAAGCCGGCGACATTGGCGCGTGACAACACACCAACACGCGCCCCGAAGCGTGCGGCAGCAAGCGCGCAATACAGCGCGCTCCCCCCGAGCGCATCGCCTACTGGCGTGCGGTCGACGCAAAGGTGGCCGATGACGACGTAATCCGGGACCCGTCCGCTACTCACGCTCTATCCGGTCGCTTCGATATTCGGCCCGAGTTGCGGACTGGTCATCCGTTCGGATAGATCGTCACACGGCGCATGGCGCCTTCCCCGCTGGATTCCGTCCGTACATCTGGCTGGTTGCGCAGTGTCACGTGGACAATCCGGCGCTCGTTGGCCGGCATCGGTTCCAGCGAGATCGGCCGGCCCGTGCGCGCAACCTGGCGACCCACACGTTCGGCAAGCCCGATCAACGATTCTTCCCGCTGGCTTCGATATCCTTCGACATCAAGGATGACCCGCACCCAGTCATCGCTCTGCTTGTTGACCAGCAAATTGACCATGTATTGCAACTGCGTGAGGTGCTCGCCTCGCCGGCCGATCAGTACGCCCAAATCGCGCCCCATGATGTCGACGAATACCGTCGGCGGGTCATCTGGAGCGAGCGGCATCACCGATGGGTTATCCACAGCCATCACATCCGCAGTGATCCGCATGTGTCCGAGCAGCTCACGCACGACTTGCTTCCCGAGCTCTTCTAGCGCGCGGGTGCGCTCGTCAGACGCCTGAGAGGGTTGACGCGGAGCGACCGGCTGGCGTGTCTGTGGGGCTGCGTAGCGTGGTTGCTGTTGCCCCCAGGAACCGCGCTGGCGCTGGCCCGGCTGGCCGCTCTGTCCTTGGTTCCAGCTACGCGGCGGGCGGCTGTCGCGCGGGCGGCCGTCGCCAGGCGGCCGTTGTTGCCCAGGGCGCTGATAGTTCCCCTGCCCACTCTGCCGGTCACGTTGCGGCGCGTACGGACGCTCACCACGCGGCGGCGGAGCAACGCCTCGACGAGTTTGCACGCGCACGAGGACTTCGCCCTCGCCGTAAATGTCATCTTCTGTTTCGGCCAGAACTTGGACATCGACCTGATCGCGGGTGCAACCCAGCTGCTCCAGCGCGAGTCGTACTGCTTCCTCTACCGAGCGAGCCTGAATCTCAACACTTCGCATCCGTTCCATCGGTTCCGCTGTCCTTGTCTGTATCGACCACGTGCATCGACGTGAGAGAATGCCGCACCGTTCCGTTGCGTCGTGAGGGCATCTGCGGCTCGCGCAGGTTAGTCGCCTGGTCGCGTGCGCTGTTGCGGAGTACGCGTCCGGCGGGGCGCCGGCTTTCCACCCGAGACATCGCTGGCTTCGGAAATATCGGCATCCAGGCGTGCATCAACATCGACCGCCGGGGCCGCAACGCGCTTCGATCTCTTGCCTCCACTGTTCGGCGCAGGTTCACTGGAACGGTCGTCACGCGGAGCTCCAGAACGAGCGCGGACGATGCGCGGCCCGGAAGGGTCGGTCACTGGCTCGGGCTCGGCGACGCGGGCCTTGGAGCCACCACGCGCTTGCCCGCCGCCGCGCATCTCGCGTTCGCGCTGCTGGCGCGCTTCCTCGGCCGCGAGCATGCGGGCTTGCATCTTGCCAAACAGGCCGCTTGGCGCCACTTGCCCATCGGCATCAGCATGGCTCGTCAGCGGCTGTTTGCGATACCCCAGCCGGCGGTGCTCCGGCAGGTCGGGCAACCAGGGGAACCAGTCTTTCATCGAGCCCCAGCCGGTAATGAACCACTGCTGGATCACTGAGTACACGCTCTGGGTAGCCCAGTACAGCACCGGACCGGCCGAAAACGTCCACCCAAAAACCACCACCAGCAGCGGCATGAAGTTCATCATGGTGTTCATCATGGCCTGCTGCGGGT
The DNA here is from genome assembly GCA_003577355.1 of Chloroflexota bacterium. Classification (GTDB taxonomy): domain Bacteria; phylum Chloroflexota; class Chloroflexia; order Thermomicrobiales; family CFX8; genus CFX8. The sequence goes on from QEUZ01000055.1 coordinate 9,437, forward strand.
CGGTAACTTTCGGCGCCTTGTGCGGCCGCATCATGCGTGTTTGCACAAACTGAAACACACCTGCCAGGATCGGCAGAATCTTATAAGGGTCAGGGTCTGCAAGATTGGTAAGCCATAGAAACCCGCCGTGATCATCCGATAGATGCACCACCGCTCGGTACAGTCCCAAGAAGATGGGGATCTGTAACAGGAGCGGCAAACAACCTGCCGCCGGGTTGATGCGGTATTCGTTGTAGAGCTTCATCGTCTCCTGCGAGAGACGTTGCCGATCCTTACCGTACTTCTTCTGGAGTTCTTTGATCTTTGGCTGCAGCTCGGTCATTGCCGCCGTTGAGCGGATCGACTTGACCGTCAGAGGCAACAGGATCGTCTTCAGCAAGACAGTAAAGACGATGATCGCTAAGCCGAAGTTGCCGGTGATGTCCGTGATCTCGCGGAGACACCACTCGATCAGATCCACATACCGGTGCCAAATAACCAACGATGGGTCCTCTCAACGGTTTGAAGCGTGGTGTAGCGCTAGTTCCGTTGTCACGGGCGGGCTGTCGACTCATAGGTCGCAATAATCCCAACCGCAGCAATCGTTATGGGACGGGGTCGTAGCCACCCTTGCAGAACGGATTGCAGCGCAATACCCGCCACACGGCCATCGCGCCGCCTCGCATGATACCGTACTTCTCTATGGCCTGGTAGCCGTATTCCGAACACGTCGGCTGAAACCGGCATGCCGACGGCAACATCGGTGAGACATACCGCTGGTACCGGCGGATCAACCAGAGGAATGGACGACGCATGGACGTGCCTCGTGATACAAGCCAACTCGGCGCAGCAACTCCGCTATGTCCGGGCGAACGTGCGCGTAGGTCAGATCGCTTGGTACGTTGTTTCGCACAATCACGACGATGTCGAACCCCTGGGCCAGGTGGGGGTGAAGCTCACGCAATACCTCGCGCATGAGCCGTTTGGCTCGGTTGCGCTGGACGGCGTTGCCGAACCGCTTTCCCGCGGCGAAGCCGTAGCGATTATGCCCAACGTCGTTCGGCAGCGCCTTCACCACGAACCAGCGCGATGATACCGTCCGGCCTCGCGTTCGAACACGGTCGAAGTCACTCGCGCTGCGGAGTCGAAGCTCTCGCGCAACCATCAGCGGACTCGCTGTCAACGTCCGAGAACGAACAGAAACCCACCCTGACGGGTGGGTTTGTCGAGCAGCATCGAAAGAAACACTACTTCTTCTGCGTCGGCTTGTATTCAGTGCTCACCGTCAGCGAATGGCGTCCCTTGCGCCGGCGCGCTGCCAGAACGGCGCGGCCAGTACGAGTGCGCATGCGCTTCATGAAGCCATGTTCGCGCTTGCGCGGGATGCGCTTCGGCTGGTATGTCCGCTTGGGCACGAGCGAACCCCCTCACCTGTCCCTCGGTCCGCCCCGGGAAGACCAGCGCGCGACCCGTTGTTTCTCAACGAAAATGGCCACAAACTCACCACGCGTACCCGCGCTGAGCCACGGCCACAGCGAACTATACGCCGCGCCTCGAACAACGTCAATGTGCTACGAGAGGAGTGACCAGTAACCAGTCACCAGTGACCAGTGGTTCGAGCGACTATGTCCGAAGCACTCCGTGATGTCGCAAGCGCTCTTGTCTGACGAAGCGAGCGACCCTGTCCCGACAGCGGATGGCGGCGGGGACACCAGGCGATCGGACCTACGCCAGGAAGTACCGCTGGGCAAGCGGCAACCGCTCCGCGGGCGGGTACGCCACAATCTCGCCGTCAATCGCAACCTCCAGGGTCTCAGGGTCAACTTCCACCTTCGGGCTGCTGGTGTTGTAGCGCATATCCGCCTTCGCCCTGCGGCGTGTGTTGCCAATCGCTACCGCGCGTCGCTGCAAATGCTGGCCATTGGGGATACCGCTGGCGGTCTGTTGTGAGACGAAGTTGATCGCCAAACGCGATGGTGCGAGGCCCATCCCTCCCCACATTGGCCGGTAGATCAGCGGCTGGCTACCGCGCGTCGAGCCGTCGCCATCTCCGACAGGCGCGGCCACCACGAACCCACCTTTGATCACAGCGCGCGGCTTGACACCGAAAAGCTCCGGTTGCCAAAGCACCATATCGGCGAGTTTCCCCGGTTCCAGGCTGCCAACCTGATGGTCGAGCCCGTGGGCAATCGCCGGGTTCAGTGTGTACTTGGCCACATACTGCAGGATGCGCGGGTTATCGTCGCCGTGTCCGCTGGCAGGGTCAAATCCGCCGCCACGCACCTGCTTCATGTAGTGCGCCAATTGCCAGGTGCGCGCAACTGTCTGGCCGATGCGTCCCATCCCCTGTGAATCGGACGACACGATTGCGATCGCGCCCATGTCGTGGAGCACGCTCTCAGCGGCAATCGTCGCGACGCGCACACGGTCCTGGGTCGCGCGCACGTCTTCGTAGCTGCGGACATCCAGTCCGTGGACACTGACGATCATCTCGAACTGTTCGGCCACCGAATTCACGCTGTACGGCAAGGTGGGGTTGGTCGATGACCCGATGATGCCTGGCTGTGAACAAATCTCGATCAGATTCGGTGCATGGCCGCCGCCGGAACCTTCGACGTGAAATGCATGGATCGAGCGCCCGGCGATTGCCGCAAGGGTCTCGGCGAGGGCTCCCGCTTCATTCAACCCATCTGTGTGGATTGCTACCTGCCCCCCAGCCTCGTCTGCGACATTCAGGCACGCATCGATCACCTCAGGAAACGCGCCGATATCCTCGTGCACCTTCAGCCCGCATACTCCGGCTTCGAAATGCGCGACGAGTTGCGCCCGGTCGGATGACCCACGTCCGAGCACGCCGAGGTTCAGCGGGATCGCCTCGAACGCTTCGAACACGTGCAGCATGTTGGCAACTGGGTTGACCCCCAGGTCCCAGATGCCGCCACTCCCCTGGCCAATCAATGTCGTGACGCCAGAGTACAGTGCGGCAGGAGACAGGCTGCTTGAAGAGAGATGGACGTGAGTATCCACACCACCAGGAGTCAGGATCATCCCATTCGCAACAAGCACGCCGGTTGCGCTGCCAAGCAGCACGTCGATGTTGTCAGTCACGTCCGGGTTACCGGCACGTCCGATCCCGACAATGCGACCATCCTTGATCCCGACATTGGTCTTGATAATCCCCAGCACCGGGTCGATGACCAAAGCGCCGAGAATGGCGAGATCGAGCTGTGATGGCCCAGGGGTGCGCCCAAACTGCATGCCATCGCGGAGTGGCCGGCCAAACCCTGCCAGTGTTTCATGACCTGGTAATGTATCGTCACGTTCAACCCGGGCAAAGAGGTTCGTATCAGCGAGGCGCACCCGATCACCAGTCGTTGCGCCATAGCGACGGATATACTCCTCGCGCTCCAGCGTTACCGGCATGCGTGTCCCCGCTCTCATCTTGCGTCAACCATGCGCGATGATACCCTGAAGCCAGTTTCCTTACTGCGGGAGGGAGCAAACCGTGAGTGTTCTGGATCAGCAGCCAATCGCTACGGGCAGGACGTTTCCCATCTTTCGATTTCGCGGCACGCATCGGCAGATTGGCGAGCAGTATGGCGAAGCGTGTGCCGGGCTAATCCGGCAGCACCGCGACTTGGCGCTAGAGCGTCTTGGCAATCGGTCAGGCGTTTCCCGCGCTGACGCGTTGGAGCGCGCGCTCGGTTACCGGCCGTACGTGCTGCGCTACGGGGCGTTCTTCGATGACGAGATCCAGGGCGTCGCCGCTGGCGCCGGGATCAGTCTCGCCGAGGCGTATCTCCTACAACTGCGAGCCGAACTTGCAATCCCTGCCGAACCCGCCGATGAATGCACGACGTTCGCCGTGCTGCCCGAAGCGGCAGCCGGTGGTATTGGCCTTATCGGCCAAAATGCAGACCTACCCGCCTTCTACCGCGATATCAGCATCGTCGCGGAGATCACGGCCGACGATGCTCCAGCGATCCTGATGCTGCTTCCGGCGGGTCAAGTTTCCTATATTGGCATCAATGACCGTGGCATGGGAGTGTTCGCCAACTTTCTCACCTGCGACGGGTGGCGAATGGGGTTGCCGCGCTACTTCTACTCCCGCCTGGCACTCACCCACGAGCGGGTGGACGCTGCAATCGACCTGCTCCGCTCGGTGCGCCGCGCATCCTCGCGCAACATGATCATGCTCGACGCGCATGGAGTTGCCGCCGACCTGGAAACGACGCCGACCGCCGATGCCCGGCTCGATCCCGTCGATGGCCTGCTGGCGCACGCCAATCACTACGTTGCGGAAACGTTGCTTTCCGAAGAGCGCTCACCAGCATCGTATGTCGCAAACTCAACCGTGCGGCTCAACCGCATGCACGAGCTATTGCGCGAACACCGCGGCGCCCTGGACGTCGCAGTACTGCAATCAATCCTGCGAGACCGTGCTTGCCACCCAGACAACCTCTGCCGCATGCCGGGAGATTTGGAATCGGATGTCATCACCTTCGCATCGGTGATTGCCGCTCCGTCGGAACAGCGCATGTGGGTGGCAGTTGGCCCGCCAAACGAACACGAATACCAGGAACTGCGCTTTAGCGCGTAGTGCGCCACATCACTGGCGTGTGACA
>QEUZ01000056.1:0-14010 GCA_003577355.1 Chloroflexota bacterium
TTGCCGATGACTGCCAGGGTGACGGGGTCGAGGGTCATAGGTGCTTCCTTCGCTTGCGTCATGTGCAGCATCGCTTCTCGCGTTTTGCGTACGTAACGCTCAATACGGCTATTGCCCTTGTGGCAACAGTGTGGTAGGATTAATTTATGTCGCTCCTTCGGAACCCGCCTAGATCCGCAAACTCACGACCCGATTAGCGTAGAGTGCGGAAGCGATACCACGGTTCTATAGCCTCTACGCCGCGAACATACCTGAAGCCAGACGAACGCTTCCGCACATGAAAGGGTGGTGACCGCATGCGACCATCCTCAGCGTACCGTCGCTTCCATGCACTGATGATCTCTTCGGCTATAGTCATGCTCTCAATGGCCGCGATCCTTGTGAGTGGCCGCGAATCACCGGTCGTTCAAGCCGATAGCACGTTCGCAGTATATCTCCAACCGGCCTCGGTGGCGGCAGAGACTCGCCTGGATATCAGCGACCGCTCCGATGTGTTGGAAGAGCGGGATTTCCTAATCGTCGAGGATGTTGATACGTTTTTTGAAGCGATCACATCCCGTAATCCGCAATCACTCTGGATTCACGCGGATGCTATTGATCTCGTGCCTGATGCGTTACTCCAACAGTATTTGAAGGAAGGCCGAGTGATCGTCGGAATCGACATGGCAAGCAGAGTGATGACTGAAAAACTCAAGGTTGAGAACAGTTCTTCACCTGATTGGAACCCCGATGGAATGACAACGTTTGTTATCGTCGGACAAGCGTTAGACGTTTCCTATACGAACGAGCTTGGATCCGCTTCTACAAGAAGTTCGTTCACGTTTGCGAACGATTATTTCGACCCGCGATCTCCGGATCGCCTACTCTTCCTTGTTGATGAAGTCATCTCATATGTACATGATGCGTATGGAGGATGACGATAGTATCTTGAGATGTGGATTCACTCTCGCGATATTTCGCGACATAGATGAGTCTTGAGTAAAGGAGATGATCAATTGAGACGCAAGATCGCGGTTGCATGCTCTATAGGCATCGCATTTGCGATATTAGTTGCATCATCAGTAACTGCAGAAACGAAATCTCAGGTGATTCTTGGACAAACACTGTACGGCAATACCTCAACAGGTGCTACAGATACGGGCGGTACTTACAGTAATGGGTTAAGCTGGAGAACCGGATGCTGTGGCACATTCACCTATATGTCGGTGGGGAGTAGAGGTCATAATTCTGAGACGGGATGGCATCAAGTGTGGAGTCATTTTTTGTCATGCTCCAATTGCAATGTGTCGCCTCAAACGAAAGCGTACCGATGCGGGACGAATCCTTCCAATTGCGCTGCGGCTAATTATGTTACGTCCCGACATTATTTTGAGAGCGGTCTCATCGGGGGATCAACAACATTCTTTACAAGCCATAATGGTGCTCGTTCCACCTATTCATGCTATTATTACTCAGGGTGTTAGCAGGGTCGCGAATGCCACTAGGTGCATCCCGGCTAGAGGGTGTTATGCACTTCCATTCATGAGCAGCTTGACCATGCGCCCGAGCATCAAGATCGAGAACGCCACCAGGTGCAGCCCAGCCACCGTCTCCGGCAAGCGCTCGTAATCCTTGGCCAGCCGCCGAAAACGCGTCAGCCACGCGAACGAGCGCTCCACCACCCAGCGCCGCGGCAACAGCACGAACCCGCGCTTGGCACCAGGCAGCCCCACCACCTCCAACCGGATGCCGGCACTCGCCGCCGCGTCCTCCGCCGCCTGCCCGGTATAGCCCTGATCGACGAAGGCCACCTCGACGCTGTCCCCCGTCGCCTCCTGCACCGCTTCAGCCAGTTCCCGCACCTGCTCACGGTCCTGGGCATCGGCCGGCGTCACCACCAGTGCCAAGAACTCGCCCAGCGTGTCCACCGCCAGGTGCAGCTTGGTCCCCTTGCGTTTCTTGTGCCCGTCGTAGCGGCCACGCTGCCCGTTCTCGACCGAACCTTGCAGGGTGCGGCTATCGAAGATCGCGGCCGTCGGCTGCTCAGCTTTCCCTTCCCCAAGCCGAATCAGCTCCCGCAGATCATGCACGATGTCCTCGAAGACCCCGGCCCGGATCCAGCGTTGGGTCTGCTGGTAGACGGTGTGCCAGGGCGGCAGGTCATGCGGGAGCATGCGCCAGCTCGCCCCTGCCCGCACGATCCAGCGCAGGCCATTGAAGACCTCGCGCAGGTCGTGGTCGCGTTGTGGCGCGTCCTCCGTCATCAAGGTCAGATAGGGCGCGACAAAGGCCCATTCTTCGTCGCTGACATCACTGGGATAGGTGTCGCGGATACTCTGTGTTTCCATCCACCAAGGGTAGCGCGAATTGACCCAAGTGCATAACACTCTCTAGCGCTCATACTCCTTGACCAAACGCCGAATGCGCTTCTTAGTGCCGTCATAGTCCGCTCTATCGGAGATTGCGCGTGGTGAGCGGCTCGGTCAATGGTGTTGGAACGCGGCATACGACGAATGGACGGTGATGAGCACGTCGCCTATACGGACGTCCCGCGGCGGAGCGGTGGCTAGCGGCGTGATAGATGGCGCATCTTTGCTCAGCCGGTTGAACAGCGACGACAACGGGCTGGAATCGCTTGCCCGCAGCGGTTGTGCGTCGAGCAGGCGCAGCAGTTGCGGCCAGGTGCCCCATACGGCGCGTTTGTCCGGAGGTGGGCCGTCGTTGAAGTGGGCCAGGTAGCGGCCCAGCACGAACGGATGCACGCGGTGGACGCGGAAGGTCTTGGCGGTACGGGGATCGACGCGTTGCAACAGGGCATCGCCACCGTGGCGCTGGAGCCAGGCCAGCACACCCGCAACCTGGCTGTTGGCGTAGAGCAGGTTGTCGCGCTGGCGGTGCAGCTCGGCGGTCGAGCGGGCAAACGGGTCCTGCGACTTCAGTTCAAAGAAGGCCAGCGTGCCGGTCTTGCGGTCGAAGACGACGGCGTCGATATCGGTGCGCACGCTGCCGGCCTCACGCCGCAGCTCGATGCCGCTGTTGCTGGTGATGAAGCGCTTGTCCTGAAAGAGCGCGTAGAGGTCGCGGCGAAAGGCGGTCTCACGCTGAAAGGCGGTGTTGCTGTACTCCTGCGGGTTACGCCGGCGGAGTTCGCGGGCCAGAAAGAGCAACGGCTCGGTCGTGAGCCCGTACAGAGACAAGGCGATGTGCCGCTCATCCAGCCGCACTGCTGGCGCAGCCGCAACACCGGGCACGGCAGCGTGGTAGCCGGCGTTTTCGATGTCGAGGATGAAAGCGGCCAAGGCACGGCCGGCCACCTGTCGTTCAAGGCGCAGGCGCGCAGCGAGGCGCTCGATGAGGTCGCGTTCGCTGCGTGGCTGCGCCGGTGCGCCACGCGCGTGCTCGTCTCGCGCAAGGGCAATGAGCTGGGCCAGGAGAGCGCAATACGTTCGCACGCTGCATCCGTCGATCGTCGCGTCGGCCGGGTAGGGGAGTTGATGGCCCATTGCGCGCACCAGCGCAGCAGCATACGTGGTGTGGCTGTCATGCTGCTCGACCGGCTCTGGGGATGGGGGCGCTGGATGCTGCCGCGCATACCATGCGCCCCACGAGTCGAAGTCGGCGCGCTCGCGCCAGCTGGTTGGCGGGCGCTTCGTCGCTACCCAGGCGTCGAAGGTGTTGCTGCTTTCGTGGGCGATGCCCATGAAGCCGGTTTCGACGTGGCCTAGCACCAGCTCGGCTTCAGCCAGGAGGCTGCATTGCTGCAGAAACCACGCGCTCCACACTGCCAGATCGGGATGCCCGTGCTGCTGGCCGGCCGCCGCAAGACAGAGCTCGAGCGCCTGGTTCCCGCCGAGGTTCGGCAAGCTCCGGCCGGTGATGAGGTTGGGGCGTTGTTCAGCAGGTGGGCTGGGCGGCAGCAGCGCCTGTGCTCGCAGCAGCCCCAGGATGGCGGCGCGGCGGTCGGCGGGCACACTGGCCTGCAAGCGCGCGCGCTGCAGCTCGATGGCGCTGCGGAGCTGCTCCTGCGCGGTCATACGCTGGCGGCGATGCCCCTGGGATGCAACGTCACTGGAGCGTGCTCCAGCACGATGCCGAAGTGCTCACGGTAGGCAGCCAGCAGTTCGTCGTCGCTGGAGAAGGTGTGCTGGCGGCGACCGTTGGCAGTCGTTTCGATCAACACGCGGTCGCTGATCGTGATGCGCCCCTCGCTAGTCGGCAACGAGCAGACAGTCGACTGGGTGAAATGCGACTTCGGCGAGGTCTGGTGCCACCAGCAGGTTGGCTCGAACTCGAGCAGGCTGCGCGGGCGCAGTTCCAGGCGGTACTGCGGCTTGCCGTCGATCAAGATGTCGAGGTCGCCCTCCGCCTGCTCGACCACCAGCACCTCGCCCGCCGGGTCGGGTTGCGGCTCACGCACATTCAGCCGCAATGGGTAGTCGGCGAAGCGCCCGAAGCCGACATCGACCAGCCACGGTTCATCCAGCTGTACCCGCAGGGCCAGGTGGTCGAACGGCGGCCCAAGCCCGGACGGCCCGTAGACCCGCCCGGCAACATACTCCACCTCGTACCCCAGCCCGGCCAGCAGCGCGCCGAACCCACCGTTCAGCTCGTAGCAGAAGCCGCCCCGCCCACGGGTGACCAGCTTGTCGAAGAAGCTGTCGTCGTCGAGCTGGATCTGCTCACCCAGGTGGATGCTGAGGTTCTCGAACGGGACGACTCGCAAGTGCTGGTACTGCAACTGATAGAGCGTCGCGATATCCGGCTGGGCTGGCCGCGCCACGCCGATGCGGGCCAAGTATGCGTCGATCTGGTTCGCCTGCATGCTGCTCTACTTCTCCACGCACAGTGGGTCGTGCTACAGATGCTCCTCAACCGCAGCAGCATCTGCCCGCTCCGCCCGCAACGCCGCGACAACCGCACGCTCGCGCTCGGGTGTTCGAACTGGGATGATGAGAATGGGGATGTCGTCCTCAACCAACAACTCCGTCTGGCGGTCGCTGAAGAGATCGATCACCTCCCAGCGGTCCTCAAGATCCACCGTGGCGTAGATACACACAATCGCCGGATCCTCGAAGTCCCGCTCCGCGACGAACGTCGCTTTGGGATAGTGCGCGAGAATACGCGCTTGGAGTTCAGCGATTGCTGCTAGTGCGCGAGGACCGAACGCCATCAGGCGTCAGCCTCCTGCCCTTGCGATGCCTGAACAAACATCGTCGCTGCCCGTAACACGCGCTGGGCCTCCAACCGAGATACTGACTGTCTGCCATAGACTACGATCCGCCGCACTTCGTGTGTGCTGGAGAGTGTGCCACGCAAGGACGTTGGCACATTCTTACGGCGGCTTATGAGCAGTCCCTCGACGTGCGACAACACAAACGCATGGCTCCATGCGGAGCCACTCGGCCGCACATTCGCCCGTTCCAGCGCGGCGATCGCCACTTGGCGCAGTTGTTGTAGCGGCCGGCAGCGAATTCGCTCTCGGCGCTGGCCAGGCTCTCGTTCACCTTCATCTGGGGCTTCATGCTCACGAGTGCTCATGCGCACGATGGTAGCACCTGTTCCAGCGCGTCTCAGGCGCTGAGTCGCCGTGCTGTTGCTCCCGGAGCACCTACGACGTTGGCTCCGAGAGCAACGCTTCGCTTCGAGCAGCGAGCGTTGCTTGATCTTTGCTGGATGCCCGCGACAACCCCGTCGGAATGATGAAGATCGGGATACCCTCTTCAATCTGCATCTGCATTTGACGATCGAGAACGTACTCCAGCAAATCGACGGCGTCGTCGGAGTCGATCGTTGTGACGAGATGAATCGCCTCCGGATCGTCGATTCCATGCTCAACATGAAACGTGGCCTCGGGAAATCGCAGAAGGATCAAGGACCTCAGTTCATCGATGGCTGCAATCTCTTCAACGGTACGAGCATTCTCGACCTCTGTGCTCATACGATCTCTCGCTCCTGTTCGAGAATTGCGCTAACGAACGCCCGAGTTCGTCGCAACGCGGCGCGGGCTTCGGAATCCGTGACTGACTGCTCCTGGTAGTCCGCCTTTTGACGCAACTCGTACGTGAATGTGAGTGTGCCACGGAGACTTGTCGAGAACTGCTTCCTTCGGGTGATCATCTGGCCATCGAACTGCCCAGGAACGAATGCGTGGCTCCAAGATCTCCCTTCGCGGAGGAGACCGGCATCTGCTAGAGCAGCGATGGCGGCCTGAAAACAGGCGTAATAGCAACGATTGACACAGTTGTCATACCTGCCATTCGCATACTCGCTCTCAGCACCAGCGAGCGAGAGGCGCGCCTTCAACCGAAACGCGTCTGTGTTTATCGGCATCTCGAACGCATGTCCGGCTCTTGAACCTACTCCATAGCTGGACACCAACCCGCAATCGTGATGATAGTCCGCGCGATCATAGCACCCACCCCACCTTTGACAGCGCAGCGGTCCAGGGGTAGGGTTGCCGCTGAAGGAGCGGCAGCGGGCATGCAGACCCTGGAGCAGACAACGGCGTTACACGACCTGGCCGAGCCGGGGCGTGTGTTGCTCATCTCCTGCTACGAGCTGGGCCGGCAGCCGCTGAACCTGGCCTTCCCGCTGGCGTTCCTACGCGAGGCGGGCTATCAACCGGCGGTTGTCGATACCTCGGTAGAAACGCTGGATGACGACGCCCTGCGTTCTGCGCGCTTTATCGCGATCTCTGTGCCGATGCATACCGCTCTGCGGTTGGGTATCGAAATCGCCGCGCGGGCACGGCGCGTCAACCCGCAGGCACGCATTTGCTTCTATGGGCTGTATGCCTGGCTGAACGCCGACTACCTGCTACGCGAGCACGCCGACTACGCGATCGGCGGGGAAGTGGAGCAGGCGCTGCTGGCGCTGGTGCAGGCGCTCCAGCGGGGAGATGACGACCCGCCGCCGGGCGTGAGCACGTCACAGCGCCTGAGCCCGCCACAGGTTACCCGCATCGCCTTCCCCATCCCTGACCGCGCCGGGCTGCCGAACCACCGCGCATACGCGCGCCTGATGCGCGACGGCATCGCTGTGCCAGCTGGCTATACCGAGACGACGCGCGGCTGCGTGCATACCTGCTTGCACTGCCCGGTCGTGCCGGTCTACAAGGGGCGCTTCTTCGCCATCCCCCGCGCGGTGGTGCTGGAGGACATCCGTCGCCAGGTGCGCGCCGGCATCGGCCATATCACCTTTGGCGACCCCGACTTCCTCAATGGGCCGACCCACGCCCTGCGTATCTGCCGGGAGCTGCACGAGCGCTACCCGACGATCACATTCGACTTCACGACACGCATCGAGCACATCCTTGAGCATCGTGACCTGCTGCCGGAGTTCAAGGAGCTGGGTTGCGTCTTCATCCTCTCGGCGGTCGAAACGGTCAGCGAGCATATCCTGCAGGCGCTCGACAAGGGCCACACCCCGCAGGATGTCATCGACGCTCTGGCCGCGTGCGATGCGGCCGGCATCACCCTGCGACCGTCGCTGCTGCCCTTCACCCCCTGGACGACGCTCGACGACTACCTCGACCTGTTGACGTTCTTCGAGACCTGGGACCTGGCCGGCGCGGTCGACCCTGTGCACTTCTCGATCCGCCTGCTGGTCCCGCCCGGGTCGGCGCTGCTGGAGCGGCCGGAGTCGGCCACCTGGTTGGGCGAACTGGACGAAGCAGGCTTCACCTGGACATGGCGCAACCCCGACCCGCGCGTTGACGAGCTGCAGCGTGCTGTCGCCGCCCTGGTGGAGATGGCGGAACGCGACGGCAGCAGCCCCGTAGAGACGTTCGCGCGGATCAAAGCGCTCGCCTGGGGTGTCAAGGGGGTCACCCCGCCAGCGGTCACGCCGCTGCGGCGGGCAATCCCTGGCGAGTCCCCCCGCCTCAGCGAATCGTGGTTCTGTTGAGCGGAGCCAACCGCGGACCAGTTGGGTCCGTTCGACGAGTCGGATGAATAGGCCCGTTCGCTAGCGCACCGCTGACGGGTCCTTCAGTTTCTCCGGGTCGCCACCGCAGAAGATGTACAGCGCGTTGTACATGTACCACTGGCGGCGGATCGACTCACGGTCGTCGTAGCCTTCGTGGATCATCATGCGGCGGAACCCGTGGGCCAGCGCGTCCAGCCCGCGCGACTGCGGCGTGAGGTCCTTGTTGGGTGTATCGGCGCCCCGCACGATCTCGGCCAGGCGGTCCAACGCCGGGTCGGGCGGGGCGTATGCCTTGCGGATGGCATCGAAGGCACACTCATCGCCATGGTGGCCCATCGGCACGTCCGGCACATCGAAGGGGATCGCCCCCTCGCGCTCGGCGGTTGGCAACACCTCTTCGGTCGGTACGTAGAGGATCTCCGCATCCGGGTCGACGAACGTCAGGATCAGCCAGGTGCTGGACACCCGGTCGATGCGGACCGTCTTCCGCGTGACAAACTTCAGCGCCATCGTTCCTCACATCTCCCTGCGCGCGAGTGCGCGAGTGGTATCGTCTGCGGCATGCAGCACCGGGAATGGTAACGGGTAGCGGGACGCGGTGGAACCGAACACGAACGAGCGGCGATTCGGGATTCTGCATCTGCCGGAGGATTCCATCTGGCGCGGCATCCTGCGCCGTGTGGCGCTGGCGCTCGGGCTGTTGCTGGCTGTTACCGTGCTCCTCTGGTTCGACCGCGGCGGCCTGCGCGACAACGCCCACCCGGGCGACCCGATCAGCTTCGGCGATGTCTTCTACTTCACCGTCGTGTCGCTGGCGACGGTCGGCTACGGCGACATCGCGCCGGTCTCCGATGGCGCGCGGCTGATCAATTCGCTGCTGCTGACGCCGGTGCGGATCATCGTCTGGATATTGTTCCTCGGCACCGCCTATGAGCTGACGGTTGTACGCATGAAACTGCGCGAGGAGTACCGCATGCGACAGTTGCGCGAACGGTTGGACCAGCATGTCATCCTCTGCGGCTACGGCGTGAAGGGCCGGGCGATTGTCGATGAGATGCTCGCCCACGGGCATAAGCGACGCGACATTGTCGTGATCGACCCTGTGGAAGCAGCAGTCAACGCCGCCAGCGAAGCGGGCCTGACAGCGCTGCACGGCGACGCTTCGAGCGAAGCGCTGCTGCGTGCAGCGGCGATCGAGAAAGCTGCCTACGTCATCGTCGCGCCCAACCGTGACGATGCCTGTGTGCTCATCTGCCTCACCGTGCGGGCGCTGGCCCCAGAGGTGCAGATGATCGCCTCGGCCCGCGAGGAGGAGAACATCAAGCTGATCTACGGCGCGGGGGCCGACCTCGTTGTCGCGCCATCGGTCTCCGGTGGCCGGCTGATGGCGGCGGCGGTGCATCAGCAGGCTGTGGCGATCTTCCTGCAAGACCTGTTGTCCATCGGGCAGGGCATGGGGGTGGCCGAACGGATCGTACAGCCCAGCGAGGAAGGCTCGCTCGCCAGCAACCTGCCCGACTTGGCCGGGAAACCGATCCTCGGCCTGATGCGGGGCCGTCGCCGCTACACCTTCGACCAACTGGCCAGCTTCCGCCTGCTCCCCGGCGATGCCATCGTCTACCTGACCAGCGGCAATGGCGCCGCGCCTGTGACCACCGACGGGTGATCAACCCGCTACAGCAATCACCAGGTTCCCGCAGGCGTCCACTCGCGCTGTTGCGCCGGGGTCGAGCGCAATGGTGGTATCCGCCTGCTCGATGACCGCCGGGCCGTGCAACTGGGTACCCACCCCCAGCGCCTCACGGCGGTAGATTGGTGTGGTGTGCCAGACGCCGGAGAACCAGACTTGGCGATGGCGTAGTGGTTGCGGCACGGCGCTGGCGGGGGCTGGAGCGAACAGCCGCAAGTCCAACGGCGCGCGCCGGCCGATCACTGCGGTGCGCACGTTCACGAGCATCGGCCGCATTTCCGGCAGGGAGAAGCCGAAGCGTTCCAGGTAGCGCGCCGCGAACTGTTCGCGCACAGCAGCCGGATCGAACCCGGGGGTGCTAACTGGGATCCGCAGCACGTGCGATTGCCCAGCGTACATCAGGTTCGCCTCGTGGAGTTCCTCCACAGCGTCCACACCCCCCTCGCGCGCGAGCAATGCGCGCCCTTCGGCCGCCTGCGCCGCGAGGATGGCATCGATCTGCGCCCCATCGACGTTGGCGAGCGGCTGGTTGAGTGTGCGGGCGTAGTCGTGGCGCAGGTCGGCCAGCACGCAGCCTAGCGCCGAGGTGATGCCGGGGAAGCGGGGAACCAGCACCATCGGGATGCCCAGCTCCCGCGCCAGTTCCACCGCGTGCAGCGGGCCAGCGCCGCCAAAGGCGAACAGCGCAAAGTCGCGCGGGTCGTGGCCCTTTTCAATGGAAACCAGCCGGATCGCCCCGGCAAGCTGGTTGTTGGTTACTGCCAGCACCGCCGCAGCCGCCGCTTCGCTATCCAACCCCAGCGGCTGACCAACCTGCTCCAACATGGCGGAGCGTACAGCCGCCAGGTCGACCTGCGACACGCCGGGAATGGCCAGCGGGTCGAGCCGGCCCAGCAGCAGGTTCGCGTCGGTGACGGTAGGGCGCGTGCCTCCGCGCCCATAGCAGACCGGGCCGGGAGCGGCGCCGGCGCTCTCCGGTCCAACCCGCAGGATACCCGAGGCATCGACCCGCGCGATGCTGCCGCCCCCGGCCCCGATCGTGTGGATGTCGATCACCGGCACGCGTACCGGCAGCCCGTAGGCGATGTCCTTTTCATGGCTCACCGCCGGCGTGCTATCGTGGATTAGCGAGACATCGAAGCTCGTGCCGCCCATGTCGCAGGCGATCAGGTGGGGGAAACCCGCCTGCCGTCCCGTTTCCGCTGCGGCGATCGCCCCCGCTGCCGGGCCGGAGAGCACGGTGTGGACAGCGTGTGCGCGCACGACCTCCGCCGCCATGACCCCGCCGTTGCCCTGCATGATCGTGAAGCCACCCTCGTGCAGCCCAGCCGCCCGCAGCTCCCCGGCCAACCTGCCGATGTAGCGTGCCATCAGCGGCTGGATATACCCGTTGAGCGCCGCCGTGCTGCCACGCTCGAACTCGCGGAATACCGGCAGGATCTCAGCCCCGGCCGTGAGGTACTCGTTTGGCCACTCCTCGCGGACGATTTCCGCGGCGCGTTGTTCGTGCTGCGGGTTCACGTAGGCATGCAGGAAGTGCACGACGACCGCTTCAGCGCCGAGTTCGCGCAACCGGCGCACGGCGGCCCGCACGTCGTCTTCGTCCAGTGGCGTCAGCACCCGCCCTTCGGCGTCCAGCCGTTCGGTCACCTCCAGGCGCAGGTCGCGTTCGATCAGCGCCTCGAAGCTGCCGTGCAACCCCCAGGGGTGTGGGCGCGTGCGCCGGCCAAGCTCCAGCACGTCGCGGAAGCCGTGCGTCGTGATCAGCCCACAACGCGCGCCCTTGCGTTCGAGGATGGCGTTGGTGCCGATGGTCGTGCCATGGGTGAGTGCATCAATCTGCGCGATATCCACATCTAGCAGGACCAGCCCGGTCAGGAACCCTCGCGACTGGTCAGCGACCGTCGTCGGTGATTTCGCGGTGCGGAACGTCCGGTTCTCACGGTCGACCAGTACCAGGTCGGTGAACGTCCCGCCGACATCAGCCCCCACAAGCAAACGCGCCACGCCGCCTCCCCGCCTATCGCATGTCCCAATGGGGATGCACGATACGCCAGCCGGCAACGCTGGGCAACCAGCCCGTCGCTGGTGCGCTGGGACTACTCAGCGGATGCAGGCACGATACCAGCGTACAACGCGTCCAGCGCGAGCTCGACCCCATCCAGTGGGAGCGGCACGCTCCCACCGGTGTAGATGAGGGAATGCCACGGGCTGTCCGGCTCATCGCGCCAGTGGCGTTCGATGCGGCGGGCGTCCTGGTGGACGATCAGGTACGCTAGCAGGCTGTCCAGCCGCCGGTAGGCGGCCAGTTTTTCGACCCGGTCGATGCGTTCGGTAGTGGGGGAAAGGACTTCGGCGATGACGGTAGGGTTCGTGATCGAGCTTGCCGTGTCGTCATCGGGGCCACACGCGACAACGATGTCTGGGATATAGACCGTACTATGTGAGACCTGCACACCAACACCAGTGTATGTGCGGCATCCAGCAGCACGTGCGGCAGCCCGTAACCATCCGCCCAGTTCTAATACCAGTGCTCCGTGTGCCTTTGACGTCGCGGCCTGGGCGTAGAGCAACCCTTCGACGAGTTCGTAGCGCGTGTCGCTGCCGTCCGACCAGGCGAAGTACTCCTCGGCGGTGAGGTAGCGGTACGGCTCGGTTGCTTCGCGGACCATCTGGCGCTCCATTTCAACACGGCGACAGGGTGAGTGTACCGAGAAAGCACTGCTCCTGGCGTGGCGACCGGTGCTACCCTCACGAGCAGCGAGTGGTGGTTGCATGAAGGAGACACGCATGATTGCGACGTTGGTGCTCTTCCCGACGGCGGGGGCGATTGACTTGGACGACGCGACCGGGCGGTTCAACGGCACAGCCCCCGCCTACCGTGGGCGGGCCGGTTTGCGTACCAAGGCGTACATCTACGCGGAGGATGGCTCCGACCTGGGCGGGTTCTACATCTGGGAATCGCGCGCGGCAGCCGACGCGGTGTTCGATGCTGCCTGGCGGGAGAAGGTGACCAGCGTCTACGGGGTTGCGCCGGTTGTGCGCTACTTCGACGTACCAGTGTTGGTAGAGAATGGTGGGCCGGAACCGTAAGGCCCGAGCCTCCGGCATGCCATACTCAGCACATACCAATCTGAGTCGTGCCAGTAATAGGGAGCGCCGCATGAGCGAAACGGATACGAGAGCGCCGGAGCGGGTCATCACCAGTGTGGCGGAACTGCGCGAACTGGTCGGCAAAGAGCTGGGGGTGAGCGACTGGCTGGAGATCAACCAGGAGCGGGTGAACCAGTTTGCCGATGCCACCGGCGACCACCAGTACATCCACATCGACCCGGAACGCGCCGCGGCAACCTTCTTCGGCGGGACGATCGCTCACGGCTTCCTGACGCTGTCGCTGTCGCACCTCCTGCGCTCGCTCACGCCAGTGCAGATCGACCTGGGCGGGAAGTTGATCGTGAACTATGGGTTGAATACGGTACGGTTCACCGCGCCGGTACCGGTCGGCAAACGCCTGAGGATGCGGACCAAACTGGCTGAAGTGGAGGAGATCGGCGATCAGGCGGTGCAGATCGAGCAGGTCTTGATCTTTGAGGTCGAGGGGAGCGATCGCCCGGCCTGCTTCGCCGAAGCATTGATACGGGTGTACTTTTGAGTGACAACGAGCGGGAAGCAGCGACAGCCGAGATGACGACACGCGAGACCGTGCACGGGGACGAACGCTACAAGGTTTTCCACAAAGGTGGCCGCTGGGAAGGGCTGCCGCTGCGGGTTGAGGACACCGGCGCGCCGCCGCGCTTCGAGCCGCTGCTACCGGGGCTTGGTGGGCCGTCAGTGCATATCTTCGGGGTGCCGAACGAGGGCATGATGTCGGGCCAGCCGACAAACGTGTTCCTGATCGGCGAGCTGGAAGGCAACGGGCCGCTTACCCTGGTCGATGCTGGTGCGCCGGATACCGTGCAGCACCTGCTGGATGCCTTCCGCGAGTCCGGTGTCGACCCCGCGCGCATCGACCGCATTGTGCTGACCCACTGCCACCCGGACCACGTCGGCGGCGCCGCGACGGTGCAAGCGATCAGCAACGCGGAAATCTGGGTGCATCCGCTGGAGCAGGCGCATCTCAACCGCTGGGGCGGCGACCTGCGCATCGACCATTGGATCGACGGCAGCGAGGCCATCCCCGGGCCGGGCTACGCCCTGGATCCGATCTTCACCCCGGGCCACTCGCCCGGCCACCTGTGCTACGTCGTGAGCGGGAATAACGCGCTGCTCGCCGGTGACATGATCTCTGGCTTTGGCAGCGTCGGCGTGTTCGCGCCGGAAGGGGACATGGCAGCCTACATCGCGAGTTTGCGCCGGATGCTGGAGGTCGAGGAGCGCACGCCGTTCAGCGTTATCGGCCCGGGGCATGGCCCGGC
>QEUZ01000056.1:14027-20157 GCA_003577355.1 Chloroflexota bacterium
CGCTGGACGACCTGCTGCCGGTGATCTACCCGGAGGTCCAGCGCCACCTGAGCTGGGCCGCCGTACACACCATGCAGGCCCACCTGATCAAGCTCATCAACGACGGCCGCGTGGTGCAGGTCGATGCGGAGCGGTACGCGCTGGCGTAAGAGCGTGGCCCTCACCCCCAGTCCCCCTCGTCCGTGGGGACGGGCGAGGGGGTGTTTAGCGCGTGCAGAGCTGAGTCCTCCTCATCGACGAGACAGCACCAGTTGAATGCGTACAGCCCAAGTCCCCCCAAGGCCCCCCTCGCCCGCGCGAGGGGGGCCGGGGGTGATGTCTCACCTCGCCACCAGCCCGCCATCCACGAACACTTCCGTGCCGGTTACGAAGCTGCTCTCGTCGCTTGCCAGGAACAGGGCGGCGTTAGCGATGTCACGCGGCACGCCGATACGGCCAATGGGAGTACGGGCGTGTAGTTCAGCCCGGAACGCCTCCGGGTCAGGCGCAAGCGAGATGGCCTGGGCAACCATCGGCGTATCGATCGTACCGGGGCAGATGGCATTGCAGCGCACTCCACTACCGGCGTACTCAACCGCCACCTGGCGGGTCAGTGCGCTGATCGCACCTTTACTGGCGCTGTAGGCGGCCCGCCGGTGCAGCCCGATATGCCCCGCAACCGAGGCAATGTTGACGATCGAGCCGGAACCCTGCGCCAGCATCCCAGGCAGCACGGCCCGTATGCAGAGGTACGTCCCCCGCACATTGACCGCGAAGACCCGGTCCCACTGCTCAGGCTCGGTGGAGAGAATGTCGGCGGAAAGGACGATGCCGGCATTGTTCACCAGCACATCGACGCGCCCAAACTGCCAATGTGCTTCGTCCACAAGGCGCGCAACCTGGTGCGGGTCGGAGATATCGGCCGGCACTGCCACGGCCTCGCCGCTCAATTCCGCCGCGACGGCTGCGATATCCTCCGGCCGGTCGCCGGCCAGCACGACAAATGCCCCCTCGCGGTCGAACAGGCGCGCGGTCTCGGCGCCGATACCGCTGCCAGCGCCAGTAACGATTGCCACCTTGCCAGCGAGGCGTCCGCTTCGCTCCGGATGGCCCGCGAGTATCGTCCGCACGTCGTTTCCAGCTTCGGCCACGTTTACTCTCCGCCTCATCCGCTAGCTTGGGGTCTCAAGCCATTCGATCGCGACCTCCGCAGCGGCGTGGACCGCCGTTTGACAGAGCGGGTCGCTGCCGGTGTTGCGGAAGGTGTGCGGCACGCCGGCAGGCACGACAACAATGTCACCGACCTCGACATCGACCGTTGTATCTCCGATCGTGAATGCGCCACGGCCACTGGTGATCACGAACACTTCTTCGTACGTGTGGCGGTGCAATGCCACTCGCGCGCCAGGCTGCACCTCGCCGAACATCAGCGAGACCGTCCCCAGACCGGCGATCTTCCCATTCAAGACCGCTGCTTCCACGCCCGACCCGATCGCCCGGTAAGGGAGATCGGACCGTGCAATCTTTGGGTGTGTCATCACCACTCCAGGTCACTCCAGCACGTGCTTGCCGCCATTGTCGCACTTCCGATGCGCCAAGCTCCCCGTGCTATCCTCTGCGGGCGAATTGCACGCACGCATGAGACAAGGACACAAGGATGGCCGAAACGAGCGCGCCCGCAAGGTATACCGAACTGACTGACCTCTATTCCGACCGCGCCAAGATGACTGGGCCAGGCATCGTCGGGCTGGACCCGCGCGTCATTCGTAAGGTGATCTCGTTCTCCGGCGGCTATCCCGATGCAACGAGTCTGCCGATCCAGGACATCATCGAAGCCACCCGTGTTGCGCTGGAACGCGACGGTGAGTGGGCGCTGCAATATGCCTTCGGCAGCGGCATCCCCGAACTGGTGGAGCAATTGCGGATCAAGCTGGAACGCGACCAGGGCATCAAGGCTGGGGTGGAGAACATCCTCATCACCAACGGCGGCTCGCAGGCGCTTGGGCTGATCTACGAAATGTTCGTCAACCCGGGTGATGTCATCCTTTCGGAAGCGCCGTACTTCCTGGGTGCGGTGCACTACGCTCGGCAGAACGGCGCGGAGGTCCACGAGATCGGGCTGGACGACGAGGGCCTGATCGTAGCCGACCTGGAGGCGGAGCTGAAAGCGCTGCGCGCCGCCGGCAAGCGCGCGAAGTTCCTCTACCTTGTCCCGAATTTCCAGAACCCAACCGGCATCACCTATAGCCTGGAACGGCGCAAGCAGATCATTGCGCTGGCCCAGGAATATGGCTTACCGATCCTCGAAGACGACGCCTACTTCGACCTGCGTTTCGATGGGGAGAAGGTTCCGACCTTCTATACGCTGGATGGCTCCGGGCTGGTGATGTACTGCGGGACCTTCTCGAAGATCCTGTCGGCTGGCATCCGGCTGGGCTGGGTCGTCGCCGCGCCCGATGTCATCGCCCACCTCAGCGGGCTGAAGACGGACTACGGCACCGGCGCGTTCGCCAGCGCCGTTGCGGCGGAATTTGCCGGTTCCGGCACGCTCCTGGAGCACATCCAGGAACTGAAGGCGCTCTATCACGCGCGCCGCGATGTCATGCTCGCTGCGTTGGAAGCCGAGATGCCCGCAGGCACGAGCTGGACGCATCCCACCGGGGGCTTCTTCATCTGGGTTACGCTGCCGGCCGGGGTGACCAGCGCCGAAGTGACCCGGCTCGCCCAACAACGGGGCGTCGGGGTGAGCGACGGGACCTACTTCTACACGCGCGGCGGCGGCGAGAGCAACGTGCGTCTGTCGTATTCGTTCAACACCGCCGACGAAATCCGCACCGGCGTCCGCATCCTCGGCGACGTTATCCGCGAGGTGCAGGCCGTACACGGGTAGACGAAATAACCACGCGATCCAATGGGGCGGGCGCGCTCAGCAGCCCGCCCCGCCCGCTGAGCACCGACTCATCGGTTGCTCTTACAGCGAACCTTTGCCCCCACAGACATTGCAGCGCACCCGACCAGAGCCGCCACAGTTCGAGCACCTGCGCATGTCACCGATGATGCGCTCGCCAGTTTGGCCAGTGCCTCGGCAGCGCGGGCAATCGTGGTAACCCTTCTCGGAACAGCTTCCGCATTTCTTGGACATGTCCGGGTCCCTTTCGATACTGTCGGTAAGGGCAGTGGTTAGCGCTGGTTGGCGTACGACCGCAGACGCGCGATACGGGCAGCCACATCAGGGTGGGTCTGCAACAGGTCCTGCCACCAGTTCCCGGTACGCGGTGGAGCAGCAACGCACAGTGCCCGGGCCAGCCTCTCCCCGTGTTCCAGGGTGACATCCACACCGGCCAACTTTTCCAGCGCGCGGGCGAGCGCAAGAGGCTTGCCGGTGACCCTGGCGGCGGTCGCATCGGCAAGCCATTCACGTTGGCGACTGATCGCGAGGTGGGTGATGCGTGAAATCAGGAACCACCCCTGGACGAGGACCCAGCCGACGAGCGCAGCAAGGATCAAACCCAATCCGATCCCCAGCTTTGCAAAGAACCCTGCCAGCTTCTCACCGGTGTCGCCATCGTTGTCGGTCGATGCCGCCAGCAGGCTGACGCCAGCGATGCCGACAAAGATGGCCACGACAGTGACCACGCCGGAAACGAACACACCCCATCCGATCATTGCCGCCGCGATCAGCGCGGTGCGGGTGTCACCATTGGCGATGTGCGCCAGCTCGTGGGCAAGCACCCCTTCCAGCTCGTCATCGTTCAACAGTGTAAGCATCCCGGTTGAAACGACGACGATTGCGTTGTCGCCGACACCGACGGCGAAGGCGTTGGCTGCCGTGTCGTCGATCACCTGCAACTTCGGTTCCGACATTTCGAGTCGCGGAAGCAGACGCTGCATGATCGGTGCGATACGGGCGCGCTCACCCGGCAGTGGGTCGCGTGCATGGGTTGCACGAATGACGATGCGGTCGTAGTAGAAATACGCGATGATGACCCAGAGGGTAATGACGACAATGCACAGCGCGAACAAGCTCCGGTCGGCGGAGAGAATGCCGGTCAGAATTGCCAGCAAAAAGACGTTAACAAGCGCAACTGCGCCAAGCACCCATGTCAGGATACGGTTGCGTTGCGCCTGCTGTTCGATTACTGAGGCAAGTGTGTCCATGTGCACACCGCGATGACGACGTCGTGTATCGATGTGCATGTACGATAGAGTGCGTTCGTCGCTCCGTCAATATGCGCGTTGCGTCAATGGCGTTCCAGTTTGTTCCAGTTCTCTGCAATGCAGATGTCCAGCGCCTGCCGCACGCGACATGCACGCGGCAGGCGCTGGTGCTGCGGAGAGGTGCGCTGGCAATAATCGGTGAACGACGCGCGGAAAGGCGCTACACTTGCCCCTCGTCGCCGGTGAGTGCTGTCTCGTGGGTGATGATACGGTTGGTGCGCCGCTTGTTGACGCGGGACCAGATAAACCAGATGACCCCGCCACCGATGGCTCCGAGGACGAGGTAGTCGTAGAAGGAAGCGTAGTTGCTGACCTTCTTCCATTGGTCCCGGAGCGCCCAGCCGAGGCCGACAAGCAGGCCGTTCCAGGCGGCGCTGCCGATCGCGGTGTAGAGGACGAAGCGTCCGAGCGGCATGCGGACTAGTCCTGCGGGAAGCGAGATCAGGCTCCGCACCCCCGGGACGACGCGACCGCCGAGCACAGCGGCCGCGCCATACCGGTCGAACTTCGCCTGTACGTTGTCCAGATCATCAACACTCACCAGGACATACTTGCCGGTGCGGGCGACGAAGCGACGCAGGCGCTCTGGCCCGAACCAGAAGCCCATGCCATAGAGCACGAGGGCGCCGATCAGTGACCCGATTGTCGCGATCCCGACGACGAGGGGAAAGGAAAAACGGCCTGCCGCTACTTGAAACCCGGCCAGTGGCAAGATGACTTCTGACGGGATTGGCGGGATGATCGTCTCCAGCGCCACCAACCCACCGACGCCGATGTACCCCAGCTTGTCGATGACATCGATGGCCCACGTTTCAATGCCGGCGAGGATGCTCAACCCTCGGTCCTCCCTGAATCTTCAGTGCCCACACAACCGGGGCAAGCCACCACGCCGTCCGGCGCTGTGGCAATGCAGCCGGTAGAACACAACTCTACCGCGCAGCGCCACCTGTGCGCCTAGCCTTCGAACAGGTCACCAGCAAGGTACTTCAGGCCTGTGTCTACCGCGACGGTCGCGACGGTATGGCCTGGGCCAAGTTCCTGCTGCAGCTCCAGCGCGCCGGCAACGTTCATGCCGCTGGAAATACCGGCAAAGATCCCTTCTCGGCGGGCCAGCTCCCGCGCGGTGGCGCGCGCCACATCTTCTGCAATACCGCGCGAGCTGGAGAGTAACGAGCGGTCCAGCAGGGGCGGCACGATCCCCATGCCGACGCCTTCAACGCGGTGCGCGCCCGGCGTGCCGCCGGCTACCACTGCTGACGTTGCCGGTTCCAACGAGACGATCTGGATGTTGGGCAGTGCGTTGCGCAGCCCGGCGCCAGCTCCGGTCAGCATCCCGGCCGTGCCGATCCCACCGCAGAAGGCGTCGATCCGGCCGCCGGTCTGCTCGACCAGCTCGCGACCAAGCACGACGTAGCCTGTCTCCGCATCGGCGTTGTGGAACTGGTCGGTCCAGTACACCTCTGGGTCTGCTGCAAGTTCCAATACGCGGGCGCGCATGCGCCCCATCAGGTCGGGCGTGATCTTCCCTCCGGCGCTTGGGATGAGCTCCACGTCAGCGCCGAAGGCCCGTATCGTCGCCAGCTTCTCGCGGGCGAACGCATCGGAGGAGATGATCCGAAGTGGGTACCCTTTCAGTGCGCAGACGAGCGCCAGCGATGACCCGGTGCTTCCACCGGAGAACTCGACTACACGCATCCCTGGCCGCAGTGCGCCGCGCTGTTCTGCTGCTTCGATCAATGCCAGGGCCATGCGGTCCTTGTACGACCCAGTCGGGTTGAAATATTCCAGCTTCACCAGTACATCGGCAGAGCCGGGCGGCACAATGCGCCGCAGGCGCACGCAGGGAGTGTTGCCAATCGTCTGTAACACTGAATCACGAATCGCAGCGGGCATCTCGTACCTCTGAACCAATGTCGCGTGGCCGGCCTGGAAC
>QEUZ01000057.1 GCA_003577355.1 Chloroflexota bacterium
GGCGGCTCCAAGCACAACACGTACTCCGCCTCCAGCGCGAGCCGCTCGAGCACCGGACGAGATACCGGGGAACCCACTTCCTCCTCGGTGTTGATCATCCAGACGATCGGCCTACGCGCCAGCCCGAGTGCTTGGATAATCTCTATCGCCGTCAGCATCATCGCGACCGATGCTTTCATGTCGAACACCCCTGGGCCGTATTGTCGCCCATCCTCCTGCCGCCAAGGCAGGCGCTGTAGCGTCCCGATAGGCCATACCGTGTCGACGTGGGTCATGACGAACAGTGGTCGCAGTTCAGGATTACCTGGCCAGCGTGCAACGAGCAGGTCGCCATAGACATCCTGCTGCAGACGTTCAACCGCACCGTTCCTCAAACTGATTTGCTCCTGAAGAAACCGGGTAAGCTGGTCGAGCGCCGACTTCTCGTTCGTCGGTGATTCGTGCTTCACGATCTCTTCAAGCAAGGCCAGTGTGTTCGACGATCGATCGGCAACCGCCTCGGTAATCGGATTCGTCATTGCAGATCCATTCTCCGCGGGTGCTATCCACGGTCAGCCACGAGCGCGCTTGTTCTGCTGCTTCTGCTGCTTATAGTACTTCCTTGACTTTGGAAGCGGTCGATTCGCGGCAGCTTCTGCTTCAGCCATACGCCGAGCGCTAGCCTCTTGTACTTCCGCCTCCAAACGCACCAAGTCATCGTAAATGCCAACATCACTATTGGCGGCGGGTGTCCGGATCAGTAACCGGATGAGTTGCGCCTGCGTCGCTTGCACACCTTCTGTCGCCGCATCGGATGCCCGGTCGATCATCGTGTCGACAAGCTTCAGCGTGGAGGGTCGAGCGTCATTTTCAACCAGGCGCTCCCGTATCCGCACCAGTCCATCTCGAGCGTTCATTTCATGCCCTCATCAGTTCTGTCACGACTCTGTTCGTTCGCCGTATCAAGATCACGCTGCAGCGGAGGAGTCCATAGATGTGCGGCCAGGTCCACCTGGTATTCGTCGATGAATGTCACCCCTTCGTCGAGTAGGTGCTGCTTCATGATATCGGGATGCCCCCAGGCCCAACCGCCAGACAGTCCACCGTAGCGGTTCACGACCCGATGTGCAATCAAACTGACATCCGGTGGACAGTTGCTCATTGCCCAACCGACCATCCGCGCGCCACGCCGGTCGCCTAAAACCGCCGCTATGGTTCCGTAGGTTGTGACCTTGCCCTCTGGTATCTGCCGGACGATCGCGTAGACCCGCTCCGGGAACCTGGGGTCCTCGCTCGGTCGAGGTGTGCTGTCCGCGTCTGACGGTTCGAGGAATGACGCTTGGACCACGCGAGCCCTCCTTTCTTCGCGTCACCGAGTTCGGATACGCGGAGCGTGCTCACACGTATAGTAAACTGCGTTGGTCTGGCGCGTCACCTTGTCGCGCCGATTGGACATGCTTCGCCTGCCGGCACAACGTCTGCCCGGCCGACATAGACGAAAGTCATCCCCGCAATGCGAGTGTTGCTACAGAAGGTTCTCGGAAACCCGAACGACAAAGCCATCAAACGTATGGCGCCTATCGTCGCTGAAATCAATGCGCTGGAAGATGAATACCGCGCGCTCTCCGACGACGAATTGAAACAGTCGACGACGCGCTTCAAACATGAAATCGAGCAGGGCGCTGACCTCGACGATATTTTGCCTGACGCTTTCGCTGCAGTTCGAGAAGCTGCACGTCGCACGTTGGGTCAACGTCCGTACGACGTGCAGCTCATGGGTGGAATCGTCCTGCACCAGGGCAAGATCGCCGAAATGCGCACTGGTGAAGGAAAGACCCTGACCGCCACTTTGCCACTCTACCTGAATGCGCTTGAAGGCAAGGGGGCACACCTCGTCACTGTCAACGACTACCTGGCCAAGCGCGACACCCAATGGATGGGGCAGATCTTCAACGCCCTCGGCCTGACGGTCGGCTGCATCCAGCACGACCAGGCGTTCCAGTTCGACGCCGAGTACGTCGCGGAAGACGAACGCCTAGCCCACCTACGCCCGATCACTCGCCGCGAGGCCTATCGCTGCGATATTACCTATGGGACGAACAACGAGTTCGGCTTCGACTACTTGCGCGACCACCTGGTTCCGCATATCGACTATACCGTCCAGCGCGAGCTCCACTACGCGATTGTTGATGAAGTCGACAACATCCTGATTGACGAAGCCCGCACGCCGTTGATCATCTCCGGGCCGGGTGATGACACAGTCGACCGCTACTATCAGTTTGCCCAGATTGCTCGGCAGCTTCGCCCGAATGTCCACTACGAAATTGATCTGAAGCGACGTGTCGTCACGCTCAACGAGGCCGGAATTGACCGCGTCGAAGCGATACTCGGCATCGGCGATGGCGAGAGTTTATACGATGACCGGTATCAGGAGCTGACCCACTACTTGGAACAGGCCCTGAAGGCCCAGGCGCTGTTCCACCGCGACAAGGACTATATGGTCCGCGACGGAGAAGTCATCATTGTCGATGAGTTCACCGGTCGGCAAATGGTTGGGCGACGATATTCGGAAGGTCTCCACCAGGCAATCGAAGCAAAGGAAGGCGTGCGCGTCCAACGCGAGAACGTCACCGAAGCGACGATTACGTTTCAGAACTATTTTCGCCTGTACAAGAAGCTCGCGGGCATGACCGGCACCGCGCAGACTGAGGCGGAAGAGCTCGCGCTGATTTACAACCTTGATGTGGTCACCATCCCAACCAATAAAGAGATGATCCGTGTTGACCACCCCGACCAGGTGTACAAGACGGAGCAAGCAAAATTTCGCGCAGTCGTGCGCGAAATCCAGGAAATGATGGAAGCGGGCCGGCCTGTCCTGGTTGGTACAACCTCAATCGAAAAGTCCGAGCTGCTTTCCACAATGCTCCAGCGTGTGGGGATCAAGCACTCGGTGTTGAACGCGAAATACCACGAGCGTGAAGCGGAAATCGTGAAGGATGCCGGCCAGCCCGGACACGTCACCATCGCCACGAACATGGCGGGTCGAGGTACCGACATCGTCCTCGGCGAGGGGGTGCGAGAGCGGGGTGGTCTGCACATCATCGGGACCGAACGCCACGAGTCTCGCCGCATCGACAACCAGTTGCGTGGTCGGGCGGGCCGGCAAGGCGATCCCGGCAGCAGTCGCTTCTTCCTCTCGCTCGAAGACGAGCTGATGCGCCGTTTCAGCTCAGAACGCGTTGCCGGGCTGATGACGCGCTTAGGGCTGAACGAAGACGACCCGATCGAACATGGCCTGATCTCGAAATCAATCGAGAGTGCCCAGACGAAGGTCGAGGGTCACAACTTCGACCTGCGCAAGCATGTCGTCGAGTACGACGACGTGATGAACAAACACCGCGAAGTGATCTATGCCAATCGCCGGCAAATTATCGCTGGCGAGAACATGCGCGAGCAGATCCTCGACATGATCGAACGACAGATCAGCATTCTCGTTGCGGCGCACTGGGACGTTGCTGACCAACCAACGCCGGATTATGCGGAGATGCTCCGCTCATATCGCAGCATCGTGCCGATGACGACCCTCACCACCAAGTCGCTCGAAGGCAAGAGCCAGGAAGCGATTGTCAACCTGCTGTACGACGATGCTGTTGGGCACTACGATCGCAAGGAACGCGAGACCGGCGCAGAAACGATGCGCATCCTTGAGCGCGCCGTCATGCTGCAAGTAATCGATAAACTCTGGCGCGAGCACCTGACACACATGGATGACATGCGCCATGGCATTGGCCTGCAGGCCTATGGCCAGCGCGACCCACTCGTGGCTTACAAGCGCGAGGGTTTTGACATGTTTGAAGCATTGAAGCGCAACATCGAGTACGACATTACACACCGCATCATGCACGCGTCACTACAACGCACGCCAGTCGTTGCCCAGCCGCGTACCTTCGTCACCAACCAGGAGGGCGAGGGATCGAAGCAAGCGCAACGCCGGCGCAAGATTGGGCGCAACGACCCATGCTGGTGCGGTAGCGGCAAGAAGTTCAAACAATGCCACGGCGCACCGGAGGTCGCTCGCGCTGGCTAACAACGGCAATATCGCTGGCCGCGCCGGCCGCGACGCTAATACCCGTCGTCGCTTCCTCGAAAGTCGTCGCTCAAGGTCTGACCGAACGCCAGCAGCCGGCACAGCGCATCCTTGAACCGTTCACGTCGGTCTTCCGTAAGGAACACCGTGTAGACGACCGACGAAACGATCGCAAGTAATGCAATGGCAATCGCCGTGTCGCGCACACGATGCGTGTTCGGTTGAGCCAGTCCCGGGACGACATGCGCAACAACCTGCTCAACCGGCTGAGGAGCAGCCTCGACGGCTTCGCGGGCGTGTCCAGTGGCTCGCTCTAACCACGCTTCCAGGTGTTCGGCAAGAGGTGCGCCCGGCGCCGATGGCAAACGGCTTTGGAGGACTCCGGCGAGCTGGTCTCGACGCGCACCAAGCTCGTCGCTCGCACGTTCTCCGGCTTCGGCCAGTTCACTGCGCAGCACAGGATACGCACCAGAAAGCCGGGCGGCCAGTTCACTAGTGCGCGACCGGCTGCCAGACGCTTGGTCAACTAATTGCTCGCCAATATCGCTCAAGACACTCGCCACTGCGTCCCGCGTTCCTCGTTCCTGCGAGCGGCTGAGCGCTGTGACCAGACCGCCAAGGGCGATAGCCCCAGCTGCCGCGATCCCAACAATTTCCTTCGTACTGAGACTACTGGTGTCACTCATGCCGTTGTCCTTCACTGTTCGGCGGCGCGAATGCCGCGCGGAATGCACTTGCGCGTGTAGAAGCAGGCAACCCTTCTCCAAGTATGCGGATGAGCGCAACCAGTGCTGACGCTCGCTCCTCCGCCGTCATCGTACGCGCGACCTCAGTAGCCACCGCCACGATTGCATCATGCCGTTCGTCCGGTGACATGTTGCGTACGGCATTCTCCATGACAGTTCGCATGAAGCTCATACTGAAGCAGTGCCTCCTTGCTTCCAGGACCCGCTACCACGCGCTCACTCGGCGGGCGGATAATCCTCATCCTTTATACTTGCTCAACATGACATACCGAACGGTACAGCCTTCAACACAGTCTCCTGATGTCGTCGTCATCGGGGCCGGGCACGCTGGAGCCGAGGCGGCGCTGGCCGCTGCACGCGCTGGGGCACAGGTGCTCGTCCTCACACCGAACCTCGATCGCATCGGCTTCATGCCGTGTAACCCGTCAATTGGCGGGCCTGCCAAGGGTCATATCGTCGCTGAAATTGACGCCCTCGGCGGAGAAATGGCCCGGGCAATCGATCGAACGGCACTTCAGATTCGCCTGTTGAACGAGTCCAAAGGCCCTGCGGTGCGCGCGCTACGTGCGCAGGCCGATAAGGCCCTCTACAGTATGGCAATAAAGGAAGCGCTTGAACGCCAGCCGGGAGTCACCATTCGACAAGAAAGTGCTGCCGAAGTCCGTATTGTCAAGCGATGCGGCATCCCAACGATCCACTCCGTGCGGACAGACTTCGGCAACTCCTACACCTGTGGCGCTGTAATCATCACGGCTGGCACATTCCTTCGTGGCAGCATGGTCGCTGGCGACTGGAACGCCGCGGGTGGTCGCGCGGGCGATGTCACGGCCGGCGCCCTCGCCCTGTCAATTGGCGACGTCGGCATTCGCCTGCGCCGGCTCAAGACCGGCACTCCACCGCGTATCGACGCGCGCTCGATCGATTTCGACCTTACAGACGTTGAGCAAGGTTCGGATGTACCGCTTTGGTTCTCGTGGGATGGACGGCGAGGGGCGCTAGAACGTCTTGAGCTTCCCCCGATCGATGTCTACCCTTCACGGACCGAGGGCTGGCGCACGCAATTGTCCTGCTATCTCGTCCACACGAACCCGGACGGCCACAACATCATTCGCGCCAACGTCGATCGTTCCCCAATGTTCAATGGCCGGATCGAAGGTATCGGGCCACGCTATTGTCCCTCCATCGAGGACAAAGTCTTCCGCTTCGCGCAGAAGGATAGCCACAGTCTCTTTCTCGAACCCGAGGGCTGGCGCACGACCGAAGTCTATGTGCAAGGAGCGAACACAAGCCTGCCGCACGATGTGCAGCTCGCATTCCTGCGGACCATCCCTGCGCTACGGCATTGCAGCATCACGCGCTTCGGCTATGCCGTCGAATACGATGCGATCGACCCGACCGAACTGACCCCCTGGTTTGCCGCAAAGCGCGTCGAAGGCCTGTTTTTGGCAGGTCAGGTGAACGGCACGTCAGGCTACGAAGAAGCGGCCGGGCAGGGTTTGCTCGCCGGTCTCAACGCTGCTCGCTTTGTAGGGAAGGAAGAGCCGGTTACTCTCTCACGCGATCAAGCGTACATAGGCGTCATGGCAGATGACCTGTCTACCCAAGATTTCGTTGAACCGTATCGCATGTTGACTTCGCGCGCTGAGCATCGATTACTCCTCCGCACCGACAATGCCAACGACCGCCTATCCGAAATTGCCTATGAGTGCGGGCTCATTACTCGTGAGCGGCGTGACGCTGTGCAATCGGAACGAGCCGCGATTGACCGCCTGATTTCGACGCTCGCCGCTGTGCGCATTACTCCAAGCGATGCGATGGCGAACCGCTTGTCTGCGCACGGCCTCAGCGTCCCCAACCGTCCAATGTCCGGCTTGGAATACGCCCGGCGACCCGACGTTCACCTACCCAGGCTGATTTCTGCGCTCAGCGCCTCACCGGCAATTCTTGACAGGGTCGACGATCAGGCCATTCTGGCTCGCTGCGACGTCGAGATCCGCTACCAGGCATACATCGAGAAGGACCGGTCACAAATCGAGCGGGCGCGCAAAATGCAGGAGATGCGTATCCCCCCCTGGCTTGACTACGCCGAACTGAGTGGACTTCGCAACGAAGCTCGTGAGAAACTGCTCGCCGTTCGGCCGGCGACACTTGGTCAGGCTGGGCGAATCGCCGGAGTTACGCCGAGCGATATCGCCGTCTTGATCGTGCAGCTCCGCCGCGACAGTGCGTTGCCACGCGAAGTGGCCGAGGTGGAGTAGGTCCGGCGCGTAGACATGGCAGTTCTTATCGTTTCCGATATCCACGCCAATCTTGTCGCCTTCGAAGCCGTCCTTGCGGCAGCCGGAGACTACGAAGAAATCTGGAACCTGGGCGACATCGTCGGATATGGCCCACGGCCGGGCGAATCGGTGGACCGCATCATCGAGCTTGGCCCCCAGTACTCGCTCACGGGTAACCACGATTGGGCGGCGATTGGACGCCTGCCGCTGGATGAGTTCAACCCTGCAGCTCGGTTCGCCACGTACTGGACAACGGCTCAACTACAGACGAGCCACATGGAGTACTTGGAGGGGTTGCCGAACCGAGGGATTGAAAGCGCTTTTATGCTCGTCCACGGCAGTCCTCGGCACCCTGTCTGGGAGTACGTCACAACCGCGCGCGTTGCGCTTCCAAACTTCGAACTGTTCGACTCGCCAGTGTGCTTCCTTGGGCATACGCACGTCCAGATGTACATTTCCGAAGATGATGCCCGGCGCGGCATCGCACCCCGACAGCCCGGAGATACCGATTTGCTGGAAATCCGCGGCCCGAAGCTCATTATTAACCCAGGGTCGGTCGGTCAGCCACGCGACGGCGATCCCAGGGCCGCCTATGCGCTGTATGATCCACGTCGAGGTTTGGTGCAGTTCCGCCGTGTCGAGTATGACATCGCCAAAACCCAAGAGCAGATGCAGCTCGCTGGTCTCCCGCGACCTCTCATCACACGCTTGGCTCTCGGCGTATGATTGCGCGGACGAGCGACGTCCGCGAGTTATGGTGCACCGACGATGGAGAAACGCGTGCCGTACCGGCGCATTCTCGTTCCGATTACTGGCAGTCCAGATGATGTCCGGACCCTTGAGCTTGCGGGCACGCTGGCCGACAAGAAGGTCGCGGAGGTGATTCTGGTCTACGTGGTCGAAGTCAAACAATCCCTCCCGCTAGACGCCTCCCTACCGCAAGACGTGTCGCAAGGGGAAGCGGCCCTGCAACGTGCCGAGCAGTATTCGCGCCAGAAAGCGGAACATCGACTCCAGAAGGTAACGTCGGAGCTTCTTCAGGCGCGCAGCGCTGGTGCGGCAATTGTCGATGAGGCAATCCAACGCGACATCGACCTCATCGTCGTCGGTGGTCGCATCCGGACCCACCTCGGGAAGACGACACTGGGCGAAACAGTACCGTATATCCTGAAGAACGCTCCGTGCGAGGTGATCTTGACCCGCCTGGCAGAGGATGTTTGAACGCACAGATGATCGCTACCGCTGAAGGGAACGTGCGGTGAACGTCGTGGTGGTAGGGTGTGGCCGAGTTGGCGCCCGGCTCGCCAACACGCTCGACCAGAGTGGTCACAGTGTGAGCATCGTCGATCTCCAGCCCTCAGCTTTCCGCCGCCTCTCGCAGGATTTCTCGGGGCAGACGGTCATCGGAACTGGCATCGACGAGGATGTCCTGAAAGCCGCCGGTATCGAGGAAGCTGACGCCTTTATCGCGGTCACCAACGGCGACAACACTAACATCATGGCCGCACAGATTGCCCAGGTCGTATTCAACGTCCCACACGTGACGGCCCGGATCTATGACCCCGTGCGAGAAGACACGTATAGGCGCATGGGGATAAACACAATCTGCCCCACGACGACTATCGCCTCGCTCATCATGAGCACCATCTTTTCAACCTAGCCCGAAGAGACCGGAGCGTAGCACATGTACCTAATCGTCGTCGGTGGAGGAAAAGTCGGATACTATCTCACCAAGACTCTCGTAAACGAGGGCTATGAAGTCCTCCTCATTGAGAAAAACCAGAGCAAGGTCGACACCTACACCGAGCGCTTTGGCGCAATCGTCATGAATGGCGACGGCGCGGAGGCCGCGACATTAGCGGCGGCCGGAGCCGGCCGTGCGGATGTTGTTGTTGCTGTCACCGGAGATGATGAAGATAACCTGGTCATTTGCCAGATGGCCAAGCAGCGCTTTCATGTCAAGCGCACGATCGCCCGCGTGAACAACCCGAAGAACGAAGAACTCTTTCGAAAGCTGGGAATCGATGTCACGGTAAACCATACCAACGTGATTCTCAGCCTGATTGAGCAGCAGATCCCAGATCGACACTTCGTCCATTTGCTTGCGCTGAAGCATGCCGAGCTCGAAGTCGTTGAGGCAAGCGTTTCACCCGACTCGCCGATTGCCGGCCAAGCAGTGAACGACATTAGGTTTCCGCCGGAGACGAACATTATCGCGCTGCTGCGCCACGGAGAGCTGATCATCCCGAGTGGTCAGACACGCGTCGAGGCCGGGGATGATGTCATCGCCGTCACGCGCCTGCGCAGCGAAGCCGCCCTGAGGCAGCTCATCGTTAACGAATAACCAGCGCTACGAAATGGCAGGCGCCGGA
Organism: Chloroflexota bacterium; assembly: GCA_003577355.1. Classification (GTDB taxonomy): domain Bacteria; phylum Chloroflexota; class Chloroflexia; order Thermomicrobiales; family CFX8; genus CFX8. Next base: position 9,464 of record QEUZ01000057.1, read on the forward strand.
CCCGATGGGGTCCGGCGCCTGCGCATCCGCTCGTCGGACTTATGGATAAATCCCGCGGACCCGAGTGAAGTCAGCGACCCGCTGGATTGCCAGCGCCAGGGCAGCAGTGCGCATATGCACGTTGTACTTCTCCGACGTTGAGGAGACCGCACGGAATGCGCGCGCCATGATGCGCTGCAGCCGCTCGTTGACCTCCGGCTCGGTCCAGGGGAACGCCTGCAACGCCTGCACCCACTCGAAGTACGACACCGTGACGCCACCGGCGTTGGCGAAAATGTCAGGGAGGACCTTCACACCGCGGTCCCACAGGATGCGGTCTGCTTCCGGCGTCGTGGGGCCATTCGCGGCCTCAGCGATGAGCGACGCTTGGACGCGGGCCGCGTTGTCTGCAGTGATGACATTCTCAAGCGCTGCCGGAAGCAGGATGTCGCACGGCAGCTCCAGGAGCGCCTCGTTGGTAACGTTCTCGGCCTCCCGGAAGCCAACGACGCTCCCGGAAAACTGCTTGTGTTCGATTACCCGCCCGATATCCAGCCCCCGCGGGTTGTAAATGCCTCCGGTGGAATCACTTACGCCAACAACCTTCGCTCCGAGCTCCCAGAGCAGGCGCGCCGCAACTGAACCGGCGTTGCCAAACCCCTGCACGACGACTCTGGATTCCTGAAGGTTCATGCCGTATTTCAGCGCATACTCCTGGATCGCGAAGACACACCCTCGCCCCGTCGCCTCCGAGCGCCCCTCGGAACCGCCCAAGATGAGCGGTTTGCCGGTCACCACACCTGGGATCGAGTACCCATGGTGCATCGAGTACGTATCCATGATCCACGCCATAATTTGTGGGTTGGTGTTGACATCCGGGGCTGGGATATCGCGGTTCGGCCCAATCATCAGCGAGATTTCGCTGGTAAAGCGCCGGGTCAGGTTCTGCAGTTCGTTCTGCGACATCACCTTCGGGTTGCAGGTTACGCCACCTTTGGCCCCACCATATGGCAGGCCAACCACAGCACACTTCCAGGTCATCCACATCGCCAGCGCTTTTACTTCCTCCAGCGTGACGTCGGGGTGGTACCGGATACCGCCCTTGGTTGGGCCGGGACCTGAGTTGTGGTGGACGCGATGTCCCTCGAAGACCTGTACAGAACCGTCGTCCATCTCCACCGGAAAGTGAACGGTAAGCTCTTTCTTACAAACACTTAGGATACGGCGCATGTTGTCATCGAGCCCGATGACATCGGCTGCGATGTTGAACTGCTCGACCGCTGAATCGAACAGGCTCTCGTGCTGTACCGGCCTTGCCGTTGCTTGGACCACCATTCGCCTGGACCCAACCTCTCCTGCGCGGCTTACCGTATGCCGCAAATTGCGCCATTGGGCGCTGCCGAAACAACTCGGGAACCACTCCCAAGAAAACAAAGACGGGGTTGCTGGCCAGTGCAACCCCGTCAACTGCTTGAATCGTTGTCCAGAATATCGGTCATTGTGCGCCTGAGTGCGTCAGGGTTGCCTGCACCCTTCATCCTGCGCATACCCTGCCCAATCAGATACCCAATCGCTGCCTTCTTGCCGCTCCTGTAGTCGGCAACAGCGTCGGGATTCGCGGCGAGCACCTCCAATACAACCTCGCGGACCGCGTCCGCATCTCGCACTTGCGCCAGCCCATGTTGAGCAACATAAGCCCGAGGAGAAACATCGCTGCCGGCCAGCGTGGTCAAGAGCTCTTTTCCGGTGAGTGCGTTCACCTCTCCAGCGACAACCATACTGACGATCTCAGCCAGGGAGGTTGGCGGAATCCCGACTTCGCCCAGCTCGCTCCGGTTACGCGCTATCGCGAACAGCTCGCCTGTGACCCAGTGGGCAATCTCACGGGCGTGTCCCCCGGCCGCTGTTACCGCCGCCTCGTAGTAATCGGCGACGGCTTTCTCATCAGCGAGCAAGGCAGCATCGGCGTGGGATAAACCGTACTGCTCACGGAGACGCCGTTGTCGAACCCGTGGCAGCTCCGGCATGCGGGATTCCACCGCAGCGAGGAACCCTTCATCGAGCAACACCGGCGGCAAGTCTGGTTCGGGGAAATATCGGTAGTCGTGGGCATACTCTTTGGAGCGTTGCCCAACGGTTATCGCTCGGTCTTCCAGCCATCCCCGCGTTTCCTGTACCAACGTCTCGCCATTACGCAGCGCGGCACGCTGGCGCGCAACCTCGTACTCGAGCGCCCGCTCCACCGACCGGAACGAGTTCATGTTCTTTATCTCGACCTTTGGCCCGATGATGGAGCCATCAGTGGAGCGCTGCGAGACGTTCGCATCGCAGCGGAACGCTCCTTCTTCCATGTTGCCGGAGGATGCCCCGATATAGCGCAGGATTCGGCGAACCGCGATCAGGAACTCGCGCGCTTCCTCAGGGGAATGCATGTCCGGCTCACTGACGATCTCCATGAGCGGAACGCCGGAGCGGTTGACATCGACCAGGCTACGCTCTCCATCGACACCGGAACGGTGCGTCAACCGCGCTGTATCCTCCTCAAGGTGGACGCGAGTAATACCAACGCGCACCTCGCGCCCATTGACGTCGACGTCCACATACCCGTTGACGGCGATCGGCAGGTCGTACTGGGAAACCTGATACCCCTTCATGAGGTCGGGGTACATGTAGTTCTTGCGGTCGAACTTGTTGTATCGCGGGATCGAACAGTTCAGAGCGATCCCAGTCATAACCGTCTTCTCGACTGCCGCGCGGTTGATGACGGGCAAGACACCAGGGAGTCCAAGGCACACCGGACAGACATGCGTATTTGGTGGGGCGTCGCTATAGGATGCGGAACAGCCGCAATACATCTTGCTATGTGTTAACACCTGTGCGTGAAGCTCGAGGCCAATGATTGTTTCGAAATCCACGCTGGACCATTCCTTGGTCGCGCTGGGACGCCGATTCCGCCGACCCGACCCGCCATGCAAAGCCGCGAGAGTATAGCACGCTCTCGGTGCTCGAACGCTTCCTGATACGTACCGCACCTTGCACTGCACCCACACTACCCGTGTTCGACACGCCCGCGAATTTGTGAAGAATCCGGCAACCCATGCTAGAATCGCCGGAGGTTTCTCCCTGCGCGCAGGGGGATGTCTGGCGTTCGAGGCACTATCGTCCCCGCGACATTGTGCGGGTTCAGGTGGCGCAATAGCCAGTCAGCGCAGGATTTCGGACTTGTCGGACAAGCCGTCCGGAGTGACGGAAGGCGGGATCGCCGGCTATGGCAGTCAGGTCAGAGACCAAGCTCGTTACCCTAAAAATTGACGGTCAGGAAGTTACGGTCCCAGCCGGCACCTATATCCTGCAGGCAGCTGAAATCGCCGGCATCGAGCTTCCAAACCTGTGTTACCAACCATTATTGCGGCCGTGGGGTTCGTGCCGGCTGTGTACGGTCGAGATTCTCGGACCGCGTGGTGGGTTGATCGAATCGTGCGCTACACCAGTGCGCGAGGGTATGGAAGTCTCGACCACCTCACAAAAGGTCGTCGAGTCACGCCAGTTCATCCTTCAGATGTATCTCATCGACCACGCGCTCGACTGCCCGACCTGCGACAAGTCCGGCGAGTGCTACCTGCAGGACAACACCTACCTGCACAATATCAATGCAAACCCGTATCGCCGGCCGAAGTTGGCACAGCCATACCGTCATTTCAGCAAGTACATCGACTATAAGTGGGACCGCTGCATCATTTGCGCTCGCTGCACTCGCGTATGCGACGAGATGGTGGGAGTAACTGCCATTTCCGTCGTCGGGCGTGGTCTCGAGGCCTCGATCAGCCCATCCTACGGCATCGATCTTGCTGATACCACCTGCACCCACTGCGGCATGTGCATCGCCGTTTGCCCCGTCGGGGCGCTGACCGACCGCCACTTCGCCCACCATCCGTGGGAGCTTGATGCAACGGAGACAATCTGCGGTCTTTGTGATGGTGGTTGCACGCTCAACATCGAGCACAACCGCGGGCTAGTACGCCGCGTTTCCCACCTCTGGGAACGTGGAGCCAACCTTGGCTACACCTGTGAAAGAGGGAAGTGGGGTCACGAAACGGTCCAGAGCCCGGAGCGGTTGTACTACCCGAAGATTCGTGAGGGCAACGACTACCTTGACGTCGAGCTTGACGAAGCGCTGCGCGTCGTCGTTGAACAGTTCCGTCACTATCAGGGCAGCTCGTTCGCCGCATTGGTTTCGCCAGACGCCACGAACGAGGAGGGGTACGCACTCCAGCGTTTCACCCGCGCCGTCATGGGCTCGAACAGCATCGATCGGCTTTTGAGTCGGGCACAGGCCGAGGTGGACTCAGCGCTATTCGATTCATTCGGGGTCGGTGCCAGCACCGCCGGACTTTCCGAAATGCGATCCGACTCCAACGTCGTACTTGTCGCCGGCCCTGACATCGGCAAAGTTGCCGCGGTCCCGTCGTACTGGCTCTATTGGGCGCATCGCTATCGTGAGACCCAGTTTATTGTCGTGTCGCCCGATCAGTTCCCGCTGGCAGACCGCAGTGACCGCTGG
>QEUZ01000058.1 GCA_003577355.1 Chloroflexota bacterium
CGCCCGGCTTTCTACCTGGAAGACGCCGATCGTGTCCCCCTCGGCGATCATGCGGTAGACCGCCGGGTCGTCGTGGGGGATGCGGCTGAGGTCGAGCGTGCCTTTACCCTGTTCGGCGATCAGTTCCAGACATTCCTCCACCAGCGAGAGCATGCCGAGTGCCAGGAAGTCGATCTTGATGAAGCCGGCATCATCGCAGGAATCCTTGTCCCACTGGCAGACGAAGCGGCCTTCCATCGCCGCTGGCTGCACTGGCACCAGGTCCACCAGTGGCCGCGAGGAGATCACCATGCCGCCGGAGTGCTGCGAGACATGACGTGGGAACCCGGCGATCTGCTCGGCCAGGCTGATCAGGTCCTTCCAGAGCGGGGCGTCGAGCCGGTCGCGGAACTCCGGCAGGCGCTCCATTTCGCGGGCCAGTTCCCCAGCGCGCGCCCGCTCACTCAGCTTCGCCAGCCGGTCGAGGTCCGGCAACGGCAGCCCCAGCGCCTTGCCGATATCGCGGATGGCGCTGCGGATGTGGTAGGTCGGGAAGGCGCAGACCAGTGCGGCGTGCTCGTGGCCGTATTTCTCGTAGACCCGCTCGATCAGCTTCTCGCGGATGTCGCGTGGGAAGTCGAGGTCGATATCCGGCACCGACGACATTTCGTCGTTGAGGAAGCGGCCGATGTAGAAGTTGTAGAGCAGTGGGTCGATGTGGGAAAGCCCAACCAGATAGCAGACGATGGAACTGACCGACGAGCCACGCCCGCGTCCTGGCGGCAGGTCGTATGCGCTGCGGGCGCCTTCCCCACGGATCTCCCGCGCTACCTCTGTGGCGAGCTGCATGATGTCGTGATAGACGAGGAAGAAACCAGAGAGCTTGTGCTTGCGGATGAGCGCCAGCTCCTCCTCCAGCCGAGCGCGTGCCTTCGGGTTATCGCCATAGCGCAGTTCCAGGCGTTCGTAGGTAATGCGCCGGAGGGTGTCGTCCTCCGTCTCCTCCGGCGGGCTGGGGTAGCTTGGAAAGGTGTAGTTCAAGTCGCGGGTCAGGTTGAACCCGGCGCAGCGCTCGGCGATGACCTGCGTGTTGTGGATCGCCTCGGGGTAGCGTCGGAAGCGGCGTGCCATTACCGCCGGCGGCTGGAGGAAGAACTCGGAGTTGGCGCGGCGCAGGGTGTGTGAGGCATCCAGCGTGGTGCGGTGACGCACCGCGACAAGCACATCTTGCAGGCGGTGGCGCTCGCGCACGTGGTAGTGGACGTTGCCGGTTGCCACGCAGGGCAGACCGGCTCGCCGCGCCAGCTCGGCCAGGGCGGCGATGCGCTGGGTATCGCCATACACCAGGTTCTGCTGGAGTTCCACGAAGACGTTCTCCGGCCCGAACCAGGCGCGCCAGCGTTCCAGCGCCGCCAGCGCATCGTCCAGCCGGCGTGCATCGACCAGCCGCGCCACCTGTCCTGCACGGCAGCCGGTGAGCAGGATCAACCCCGCCGTGTGACGCTGGAGGGTGTCCAACGCCAACCAGGGATTGAGCCGGTCGCCGTCGCAATAGGCGCTGGTGATCAGCCGCGAGAGGTTAGCGTAGCCCTCGGCTGATTCGACGAGCAGGGTGATATGCGAGTCGTCCTCCAGGGTCAGCTCTGCGCCGGTAATGGCCTGCAGCCCAGCGTTCTGGGCCGCGCGCGCAAACTCCATTGCGCCGTACAGCCCGTTGTGGTCGGTGAGCGCTAGCCCACGGTAGCCCAGCGCGACCGCCTGCTCGACGATCTCCGACGGCAGCGACGCACCGTCGAGGAACGACCAGGCGCTATGCAGGTGGAGCTCGGTGTAGGGTGGGGCGCTCAATAGCGCTGCTCGTACCATTGCCCACTCAGCAAGTCCTGAAACAGGGTGCGCAACGCCCCGCCTTCCAGCACGACCAGGAAGTAGCGTCGCAGCAGGGGTTCGCGCCACCATTCGTCGTCGATCCGCCAGATGTCGATGATTTCTTCAACGGCCAGCCGTTGGTCCGATGTGATGACGACACATGGCAGGCCGACCCCGTTCTCTTCAACCGTTACCGGTTGCGGCAGGTTGAGCGCACGGATCTTTTCGCTGGCGACTTGCGGCTTGCGTGCTGGAAAGATCATGGGTAGCTCTCCAATGGATGCGCTCGGTTATGCATGCTTGCGGAGGTCACCATGAAAACAAGCCAGGCCGGCGCCACAACCGAATAGTGAGAAGCACGGCAAGAGCGACTAGCTCAACTCCAGCGCCTCTAAGAAGCGTCGAACACTGAGCACTGAGATACCGGCGGATTCCAGATAGATCATGACCTCTGAAGCCTCTTTGAGATCGTCATCACGTGTAACAAGCACATCGGCAAGACCCAGTAGCGCCGTCTCAATCACCATGTCGTCATCTGCGTCCCGGCAAACGCGCAACTCACCTGTGATCGGAATGACCTCAGCGCGTTCCCGTAGTAGACCGATAAGGCGGTCAATGTCCTTCTGCACAATGCCGTACTTACGGGTGATGCGCGGTCGCTGGCCAACGTCCTCAATTTCTGCAAGGAGTGGCTCACTGATGACGAGCGTGAATGCCCGCTCTGCGAGCGCGAGGAGAACTTTGCCTGGCATGCCACTGGGAAACAGGAGTGCCGAAATCCAGATGTTGGTATCAACGACTGCGCGCAGCACGACGTTCCTGACGGATTTCATCCCGCGCGGCACTGATATCGGCTTCGATCTCCTCTGGCGTCACATCTGCTGGCATCCGACTCTGTACGTCGCTCAGCAGTTGCAGTAGCCGGTCGCGCCAGGCAGTGTCCTCGGCGAGCCGTTTGGCCAGATATGCATCGACTGCGCAACGGATCAGTTCTGCAACGCTCTGGCGATCCTCAATAGCGATGTGCTTCAGCGCACGCAGCTGGCGCTCATCTAGGTAGATGTTCGTGCGTTGCATCGTTGACCTCCACCATTGTCAATATACATCATGATGTATATAAGCATACTCCTTCCTGCGCGCTTACGCTCACTCATACCCCAGCAGCCCCCAGCGGCGTTCGGGGATGCGCGACCAGGGTTCGAGGGGGGTTGCGCGGTAGAGTGGGGTGTCGCCGTAGCGCTGGCGCAGGCTGCGGGCGGCTTCGCGCATGTTGGCCTCGTGGCGCTGACGCGCACCCTGGCCGAAGAGCTGCTCCTGACGGGCGGCGATGGTGCTGAGGCCGGAAAGTTCCAGCACGATCTCTTCGACTGCTCCTTCCAGTTGTAGCCCGGTCAGCCGGTAGCGCAGGGTCGTGTTCAGGTCGTGAGGGGTGTGGACCGTGCCTTTCAGGGCGAAGGTCTTTTCCCAGGAGCGGCGCTCTTCCAACAGCAGCTGTAGCCGTGCGGTGCGCACGCCGCGGTTGCGGAGTTCCGGCCGGCCGTAGATGCGTTCGACGAGCCGGTGTAGACCGAGCATAACCATCTCGATCTGGACGCTGGGGGCTGGCATTGTGAGCCGCTCGATCACCCGCTCCTGCCAGGCGATCGGGGTGATGCGGGCATCGTCGCGCCCCTGGGCCAGCTCCCAGGCGCGCCGGCCATCCGGCCCGAACTGGGCCTGCAGCTTGCTCATCGGCAGGCGGGCGATATCGCGCAGCTCGTAGAGGCCAAAGCGTTCCAGGCGGCGCTTCATCTCGTCTGGCACTGGCAGCAAGCTGACCGGCGCGTTGGCCAGGAAGGCTTTGGCAAAGGCCGGCGGCACACTGCGGTACCCGCCGGGGCGGGCCTGGTTGGCCGCGACCCGTGCCGTGAACTTGTTGCCGGCCAGCCCAACCCGCGGCCGCAGGATCGGCGGCACGGCCCGGAGCAGGGCTTCGGCAGCCTGTTCCGGGCCACCATAGAGCCGCTTCAGCCCGCGCAGGTCGACCCAGACGATGCCCAGCTCGCTCGCTTCGATACCGGGGCTGACTGCCCCAAGCGCCCGCAGGAGATCGGCGAAGACGTTGGCGTAGTAGACCGGGTCGCTCGTGAGGATGGTGGCGTGCGGGCAGGCGTTGACCGCATCGCGCAGCGGCATGCCGGGGCGGATACCCTCCTGCGTTGCCTCCGGCGAGCAGTCGCTGATTGCGCGGCGGGCGGGGCCGGCCAGGTCGGTGAGGGCCAGTGGCAGGCCATCCAGCTCCGGATGTCGTAGAATCTCTACCCGGAGTTGGAAGTGCGGTATGACGACACACGCCACGGCAAGTCCAGCGTTCTCGGAACTGGGTGCGGGTTCTCCGCTCGCCCCCCGGTTACGCGCTTGCGACCCAGCCATTGAACTCCTCCTCAGTGGTCTCGACCTCCGAGACCGTTCTCCCGGTGCGACACCAGATTAGAACATCTGTTCTACTCTGACAAGATGTGACTCAATGTCGCCGGGGAACCAGGACCAACCGGCCCAGACACTCTGCATGCTAGGCTTACCCGGTTGACCCGGGCACGAGGGGATGACACACCGTGGCTGATACAACCATTCTGACCGTCAGCGGCCTGATGCGTCGCTTCATTACCGAGATCATCTTTCAGGATGTCTCGTTCCAGATCCAGGAACGGGAGCACGTCGCGCTGGTCGGGGCCAACGGGTCCGGGAAATCCACCCTGCTCAGGATCATCGCTGGTCTGGATGAGCCGACCGAGGGCAGTATCGTCCGCCGGGCCGGCCTGCGCTGGGCCTATCAGGCGCAAGAGGCATCGTTCACCGATGACCGCACGTTGTACCAGGAGGCGCTGGACGCCTTCCGTGAGGTGCGCGCCACCGGTGAACGCATGGCCGCCCTGGAGCAGGAAATGGCCGGGGCGGATGGTGCCGAGATGGATGCCCTCTTTGAGGAATACGCCCACCTCTCCAACGAGTTCGAAACCCATGGCGGCTACGACATGGAACACCGCACCAAGGCGGTGATCTCCGGCCTTGGCTTTCCTGAGGAGATGTGGGAACAACCAGTGCGCCAGCTCTCTGGCGGGCAGAAGACCCGCCTGGCGCTGGCTAAGGCGCTGCTCTCGGAGCCGGACCTGCTGATGCTCGATGAGCCGACCAACCACCTCGACCTTGAGGCTATTGAGTGGCTGGAAGGCTTCCTGCGCAACTGGAACCGCGCCTTCATCGTCGTCAGCCACGACCGTTACTTCCTCGACCGGGTGACCACCCGCACGCTGGAGCTGCACTTCGGCAAGCTGGAGGATTACCCGGCCGGGTACAGCCGCTACCTGAAGCTGCGTGAAGAGCGCCTGACGCGCCGCTGGAAGGAATACGAGGAGCAGCAGGAGTTCATCGCCCGCACCGAGGAGTTCATCCGCAAATACAAAGCCGGACAACGCACCCGCGAGGCGCAGGGCCGGGAGACGCGCCTGGCGCGCCTGGAACGCCTGGAGCGCCCGCGCGAAAACCCGAAGCTGCACCTGCGGATGCGGGCCGACCTGAAATCTGGCCGGACGGTGCTGACGGTGAAACCGGTGCAGATCGGGTTCCGGCCAAACAATGGTGGTAGTGAGCCGGTTGTGCTGGTGGAAACGACCAAGGAGCTGACGATCGAACGGGGCGACCGAGTCGCCTTGCTCGGCCCGAACGGCAGCGGCAAGACGACGACCCTGCGCACGCTGGTGGGGGAGCTGGAGCCGCTGAAGGGGCGCATCGAGTTCGGGACCAACGTGAAGATTGCCTACTACGCCCAGGGGCATGAAGGGTTGGACCCCAACCGCACCGTGCTGGACACGCTGCTGCACGACCAGATGATGGGTGAGGAAGCGGCGCGCAACCTGCTGGGGCGCTTCCTGTTCTCCAACGACGACGTGTTCAAACCGGTCTCGGCCCTTTCCGGTGGGGAGCGCAGCCGGCTGGCGTTGGCCCGCCTGACGCTGGAGCGCGCCAACTTCCTGGTGCTCGACGAGCCGACCAACCACCTGGATATCGGTGCGCGCGAGGCGCTGGAAGAGGTGCTGGACGGCTACGACGGTACGATGCTCTTTGTGTCGCACGACCGCTACTTCGTCGACCGCATCGCCAACCGCATCTGGGCTATCGAAGACGGCACGATCGCGACCTACCTGGGCAACTACACCGATATGCAACGCCAGCGGGCGAAACGGGCAGATGCTCCGCAGGCGGCGCCCGTGGTCGTGGCACGCAGGGAAGATGAGGCGCGGCCGGCGCCCCCGCCGCGCAACGCCGCCCGCCAGAACGAGCGCGCCATCCGCGATGCGCAGAAACGGCTCCACGCGACCGAGCGCACTGTCAGCAAGCTGGAGGGCCGTCTCAATGTGCTGAGCGACGACCTGACACGTGCCGGTATCGATGGGGACATGGCCAGGGTGCATGCCCTGGGGCTGGAGTACGAGCGGGTGCAGAACGAACTGGAACAGGCCTACGCCGACTGGAACCAGGCGACGGCGGAACTGGACGCTCTGCAGGCGGTCGGCGTGGAGACGAGCTGAACATGACGACACGGCGCCGCAAGCATGTCATTGGGCTGACCGGCAACATCGCCTGTGGGAAGTCAACGGTTGTTGCTCAGTTGGTCGAACTGGGGGCGGAGGCGATCGATGGCGACCGGGTGGCGCACGCGAACATGGGGCCGAACTCGCCGCTCGCCCCGGCGCTGGTCGCCGAGTTTGGCCCAGACGTGATCAACCCGGACGGCAGCGTCAACCGTGCGGCACTTGGTGCGATCGTCTTCTCCGACCCAGCCAAGCTGGCACGCCTGGAAGAACTGGCCTGGCCGCCGGTGCTGGCGACGATGCGCGCGGCGATGGAGCGGGCCGAGCCGGAGGTGCTGGTGCTGGACGCGATCAAGCTGATCGAGGCCGGCATCGCAGCGGAGTGCGACGAGCTGTGGGTGGTGACCTGCTCGCGCGAGCAGCAGATCGCTCGCATCATGGCGCGCAACAACGTCGACCGCGCTGAGGCAGAGCGCCGGATCGACGCCCAGCCGCCGCAGGAGGAGAAGATCGCCCAGGCCGATGTTGTCTTCCACAACGACGGCATGCTGGAGGAGTTGCGTGAGCAGGTGCTGCACCAATGGCGACGCTTGACCGGCGCCTCCTAGCGAGCAACGCCCCGTGTGGCTTGGGTTGTGTTATGCGGCTCCACTCCGATTGTACGGCAGAAACCCCTTGATCACATCCAAGAACGCCTCAGTCTCGTCCGCCGCGACGGTGTGACCGCTTTCCTCGAAAATGCGTAAGTCGGCGTGGGGGATGCCGGCTTTGATCGCTTCGGACTGGTCGGGCGGGCAGATCCAGTCGTGGCGGCCGCAGATGATCAGGGTTGGGCAAGTGATCTTGTGCAGTTGGTCGCGCACGTCGTAGGTGCGTAGAAAGCCGCCGAAGCCTTCGTTGATCGCTTCGTGGTTGACGATGGCCTTGCCCCAGCGGGCGTTGGCCTTGGCTGGGTCGTACTTGCCGGAATAGAGCGGCCACATCGTCTTGAAGAACGAACGCAGGTCTTCATCGTCCTCAAACGCACCGGCAAACAGGCGCTGTCCGGCCTCTTGTTGTTCCGGTGTGCCGCGTGCTGCCAAGTTCTCCTGGGCGCGTTCCAGGAACTCGTAGCTGGGAGACGTGACCGTCAGGATCAGGTGCGAGAGATTCTCGGGGTAGCGCACCGCATACGCGAGCGCCACCATGCCGCCGTAGGATTGGCCGTAGAGCACGATCTTGTCCAGCCCGAGGTACTGGCGCAGCGCTTCCAGGTCCTCGACGTTGTTTTCCATGGTGTAACTGGACTGCGGTCCGCGCGCCGACCGACCATGGCCGCGATGGTCGTAGTAGACGAGCTGCATGCGCTCGGCGAGCGGGCTCATGACCGGCTTGAAGTTCGTATGTTCGCCGCCGGGGCCGCCGTGGACGAGGATCGCCACCGGCTTTTCGACCATCCGGTCCGGTTCGGCACGCAGGCCAACCCCTTCGACATCAAAAAAGAGTGTCGTATCGCGGACACGCGCGTACATCGCGGGTTCTCCCCTCAGGAACAGCAAGAGATCAGATCTTCATGCGTGGGTCGAGTGCATCGCGCAAACCATCGCCGAGCAGGTTGGCCGCCATGACGGTGATGGTGATGGCGATGCCGGGGAAGGTCATCACCCACCAAGCCTGGCGCATGTACTGGCGCCCCTGGTTCAGGATCGCGCCCCATTCCGGCGTCGGCGGCTGGGCGCCAACCCCGAGGAAGCTGAGCGATGCGCCAATCAGGATGGCGCTAGCGATACCGAGCGTCGAGAGCACGAGGATCGGCGTCGTGACGTTTGGGAAGACGTGCCGGGCCATGAGCCGCGCGTTGCCGGCCCCGATCGAGCGGGCCGCCTCGACGTAGGGCATGGCTTTCACCTGCAGGACATTCCCACGCACGAGCCGGGCGAATTGGGGTATCCACGACACGCCGACGGCGATCATCGCATTGGTCAACCCAGTCCCGAGCACGGCTGCGATCGTCAGCGCGAGCAGGATGCCGGGGAAGGCCATCATCGCGTCGATCACGCGCATGACGATCATGTCGGTCATGCCGCCATAATGCCCGGCGATCAGCCCAACCAGGGTGCCAGCCGTCGTGCCGATCAGCACTGCGACGATGCCCATGCGCAGCGATATGCGCGTGCCATACACGACGCGACTAAAGATGTCGCGCCCGAAGTTGTCGGTGCCCATCAGGTTCGCGCGGCTCGGCGGCGCGAAGGTGTTGCGTGTTGTTTCGATCGGGTCGTGCGTGGCGATGATTGGCGCCGCCAGTGCAGTGATGATGAGCGCAACCGCGATGATGAACCCGGCAACTGCGCCCTTGTGATGCACGAGCCGGCGGAACACGACAGCGCGCCGCGAGCGATACCGACTACGGGCGAGACTTTCCAGCGCCGCAGCGCCCGACGACGCGGACGACGCGAGGGAACTGCTACTTTCAGCCGAAGCCATCGTACCTCCCCAGGCGGTCAGGCGATGCTGGAAGCGCGGCCATCTACGCGGCTCCGCGACTCCACTGTCTTCTTCTGCCGACCGCAACAGCCACCACAGAACCGCCGCTCACGGTCCTTTCCTCAATAGCGAATGCGCGGGTCGATCACCGCATACGACAGGTCAGTGAGCAGGTTGACCAGCAGATAGACTGTCGCGGTTAACAAGACCATGCCTTGTACCAGCGGAAAATCCTTGTTCAGGATGCCTTCGACGATGATGCGCCCAATGCCCGGCCGTGCAAAGACCGTCTCGACGACGGCAGCGCCACTCAGCAAGTACCCGAAGTTCAAACCGAGGATCGTGACCGTTGGGATCAGGGCGTTGCGTAGCGCATGACGCAGGATCACCGGACCCTCGGACAGCCCCTTGGAACGAGCCGTCTTGATGTAGTCGTCTCCGAGCACTTCGATCATATTGGCGCGCACGAGCCGGGCGATTAGTGCCGCTTGCTGAACTGCGAGCACGAAGGCAGGCATGATCAGCCGCTTCCAGCCCTCGCCTCCGGTTGCCGGTAGCCAGCCGAGACGTATCGCGAAGATGTAGATCAATATCATTGCGAGCCAGAAGTTCGGGACCGAAACCCCGACGAAGCTGATCACCATCGAGACGTAGTCACCGGGCTTATGCTGATGAGTGGCGGCATAGATACCGATGGGTACGCCGATGAGAATCGCAAGCCCAAGCGCGGTGAAAGCGAGCTGCATCGTGCGCGGAAACAGGTTACGGAAGATATCGATGACAGGCTGCCTGGTGCGTAGCGATGCGACGTCTCCGGTTGCCATGCCACGGATGAAGTTCACATATTGCGTCGGGAGTGGGTCGTTCAACCCCAACTGCTCGCGCACCGCCTCTTGTTGCTCGGCCGACGCGCCGGATTCACCCATGATGACCGAGACCGGATCACCCGGTATCAGGTGGATCATCATGAACACGGCAATCGAGACCAGGAACAACACTGGGATCATCAGCAGCAGGCGGGTGTAGATAAAGCGCACCATGTGGCTAGAACACCATTTCGTCTCGTCCACGCACAGCGGGACTCCAGGCAGGAGGAGCGGCGTACCCCTGCGCCGCTCCTCCTCTCAGTGAATCTCTATTCGTCGACCCAGGCGTCGTAGAGCCAGATGTAGGTGCGGATATCGCGCTTCATGTCCTTGTACTTCGCTTCGACGGCGTTGTTGCGGTGGATGCCCCACATCGGCACGATGAGAGCTTCCTCCATGATCATGACTTGGGCGTCGGTGTAGATCGCCTGTCGCTCCGTGGGGTCGCTCGTCGCTTCACCTGCATCGAGAATCGCATCGAGCTCTGGGTTCTCGTAATGGCTGAGGTTCCAGGCGCCCTCGTTCTTGCTGTGGAAAATGTTCGACAACACAACTGGGTCGCTGGAAATCCAACCGACCGTTGAGAGCTGCGTCGTGCCCTTTTGTGCCGCTTCGGTCACGGCCGCCGGCGCCGCTTTGCTCAGCTCGACACCGATGCCTGCTGCTCGAAGCTGTGCCTGAAGCAGCTCGGCGTAGTGCGCATGGGCGTCGCCCATGACCCAGAGCAGGTTGAGCTTCTGGCCATCCTTCTCGCGGATACCGTCGCTGCCCATTGTCCAGCCGGCTTCGTCGAGGTAGGCCCCGGCTGCTTCTAGGTCGAATGGATAGAACTTCTCGACTTCGCTTGAGTAGAACGGCGTCCCTTCCCAGAGCGGCCCCCAAGCGACCTTGGTTGCATTGAAGTTGGCGACTTCAACCAACTCCTGGCGGTCGACCGCGGACGCGATACCCCGGCGGACGTTCACATCGTCGAGCGGAGCGCTTTTGGTGTTCATCATGAGACAGCTCGGCACACCCGGTGAGAAGCCGAGTTGCACCTGATAGTTGCTGTCGCTCATGAAGCGGGCAAGTTCGGCGTCAGGCAGCTGCTCGATCATGTTGACGTCGCCGGCTTCTAACGCGGCGAGGCGGGTTGGGTGGTCCGGGAAGAAGCGGAACTCGACCTCTTCGAGGTAGGCGGGGCCTTCGTGAGAGAAGTACGGTGACGCCCAGTTGTAGTCCTCGTTGCGCTCCATGAGGATGTGGTCGCCATCGACCCACTCGACGAACTTCATGAAGCCGGTGCCGACCGGGTTCTTCAGGAACCCTGTGGGGTCGGCGGCTTGCGCCGTCGGCGAGGTGATGCCGAGGAAGGCCTGGCTCATGCCGTCGAGCGCCGGGGCGAACGACGCGGTCATGGTAACGGTCAGGTGGGTTTCGTCGATGACCTCGGTGCCAGCGTATGGGCCAAGCAAGTTCGATGCAAACCCGGAAGCGGTCGCGGGATCCTTCACCCGATCAAAGAACGCCTTGACTGCATCGGCGTTGAACGGTGTGCCGTCGTGGAAGGTGACGCCCTCACGCAGTGTGAAGGAGAAGCTCATCGCATCGGCGCCGATTTCCCATTCCGTCGCCAAGCCGGGATAGAACTCACTGTCGATACCGCGCCAGACCAACGGGTCGTAGATGTTCATCATGACGGTATGCGCCACGGCGAACGGGGTCACGGCTGGGTCGAGGTTGTCCGGCTCGCGGTTGATGCCAATGATGATGCGCCCACCTGGCTTGCCGGAAGGAGCCTGGGTTGGTGCAACCGTCGCAGTCGGTTCCGGTTCGGGGGTCGCGCCGGCTGCGGTTGTCGCGGTGGGTGCGCTGGGTGGAGGTGTTGCCGTCGCGGCGCCGACCGGTGCGATCGTTGGCGTCGGCGCGGCAACTGCTGGCGTCGGCGTTGCAGCGCCAGCGCCGGTTGTTGCCGTCGGAGATTCGTCGTCATCGTCGCCGCCGCATGCGGCCAGCAGCGTGCCGATTGCCGGGATCGACAAGCCCAGAACCGCAGCCCGGCGCAAGACCTGGCGACGGCTCAACATGCCGGTGAGCGCGGAGCGCACGAAACCTCCGGTTTCCAACTCTGACATCCTCGACTCTCCTCCTCAATTCCACCGAGCCATCGCGGTGTGACGCTCGGTCAATGGCCATAGACAGCCGTACACGGGAGAGATGCAATGCGAGCCGCTATTCCGAGTGTTGGGTCGCGCGGGAGAGGAACAGTAATCAGGAGCGCCTTCGGCGGACAAGCGCTGCCAACCGCACAGGCCGATATGGCGCAACAGACGCAGGTCCGGCGGCTGGTCTGTTCTCACCATATATGAAGCCGCGCATCGGCATCGCAATGGACTCCCCACTGTTACGCTGGCTGTCCGCAACACAATAGACGCGACGCCAGAATGCTGTCAAGCATTTTCGAGCATCGCTCCTGGCGAATCCGGGTACATGCCATTTCTGCCCGCATCTTCGGTGGTGATGAGACACAATCGACCATGTGGTCTGACCATTTTGGGGCAATTTCCCATGCTCGGGTTTTCGATTCTCACCTGTGGAGTCTGGAGAAACTCAGTGCAACGCCGTGCCCTGTGGACACCGCACGGCAGGTTGCCGCATCGGTTGCAACAGCACGCTGGAGCGGGATCACCCGCTTTCGGGGTCATCGAACCAACCAGGTGGCGGCACCCAGAGACTGGTTCGGAGTGCGTAGCGGGGCGAACGCGGCAATACACCAGCATCCCGTGTGGGCGGGTCGGTCGCGCCGAGAAGCTCCCATCCGCGTGGGAACAGGACGCTGTTGATCGTGTCCTGGGTCCACTGGTCGGCCTCCCAGTAGAGATCGGGCTTGCCATCCACGAAGCGTTCTGGCACGACTTCGACTTGGCGCACCGTCTCGATGCCCAGGTCAGTTTCAAGGTAGACGGTAACTTGCACCAGCAGTTCGCCGTCGCGCTCTATCGGGACGGCTAGCCCTTCGACGCGCCCGAACTTCATCCGGCTGGCTCCGCCGCGCCGACCGGGGCCTGGGAGTGTTGCGCGCGCGCCGGCAGCCTGGCAGCCAACAGTGCTGCCACCAGGAGCAGACAGGCGGTGATTGTGACGGCGCCCGACATGCCAATGCGGTCGGCCATCGCTCCGGTAATTGGCACACCAATGCCGCCGGTGACGAAACCAATGCCGAGGATGAAGCCCGAGGCCACGCCGACCCGGCCTGGGAGCAGGCGCTGGGCCATTACTAGCGTTACGGAGAGCCCGCTATCGGCTGCGAAGACGAACAACGGCCCGAGCAGCAGCGACCAAGGGCCGGGGAACTGGGCGAACAACACCAGGAAGGGGAACGCCAGCAGGAGTGAGGCGATCAGGACAACCTTCTGGCCAATACGGTCGGCAAGCACGCCGCCTAGCAGCGTCCCGACCGCGCCTGTTGCCAGGATAAGGGTGGTCAGTGCACTGTAGAACGCGGCGGAATAGCCCAAGTCGTCGAACCAGGTGGGCACGAACGTGATTGTGCTGTAGATCACCCACGAGCGGAGCATGACGACGAGCATGACCGGCGCCAGGAGCAACCACTCGATCGGGCGCTGCTCGGCGCGCTGCTGGGTGAGGTGTCGTACTCCGCCCAACCCGAGCAGGCGCATTTGCCGCCAGAGCAAGATTGCCATGAAGAAGCCAAATGGTGCGATTGCCAGCGTGCCGCTGCGCCCGAACAGTGCGAACAGTCCTGCGGCGATGATCGGCCCCAGGGCGTAGCCGCCGGAACCTCCGACGGTGTAGATGGAGAGGGCAGTGTTCCGCCGCTCGTCGCTGACCGCTGCGGCGGCGTTGGATGCCCCTTGCGGGTGGTAGGCGCCCGAGCCGAGCCCCGCCATCAGCGCGAACAGCACCAGGAACCCGTAGGTTGGCGCGATCCCGGCCAGGCCGACCATCACGGCGGACCAGACCATGCTGACGACGACGAAATAGCGGCTGCCGAAGCGGTCCGAGAGATAGCCGAAGAATGGCTGGCTCAGCGACCCAGCCGCCGAGTAGCCGAGGGCGATGAGGCCAACCGACGTGTTTGTCAAGTTGAAATCGGCGACAGCCAACGGGTAAAGCACGGGCATCAACCCGCTGTACATGTCGACAGTGAAATGCCCGCCGGCGAACACGAGCAACGCCCGTTGGGCGAGCAAGGTGCGGAGGTATCCCATGTGCTCCTCTCCTCGCCGGC
>QEUZ01000059.1 GCA_003577355.1 Chloroflexota bacterium
GGCTACCTCGGCGGCAGCCCCGGCAGCTACGCCGGCAACTACCGTGGCGGCATCTTCAACGGCCTGCCCAGGTATGTCTTCGAGAACCCGTTCCAGCAGCAGCTTGAGCCGGATGGCCCAGTAACGACCAAGACCTACCTGCGTTACGAATCGGCCCACTATTTCAACTATGGCGACCGGCCACTGCGCGTCGGCACGACGCTCTTCACCGGCAAGACCCACCTCTCAACGCCAACGAAGCTCGGCTGGTGGGCGAACAGCAACTCGATCCTCGGCAATGCCAAGTGGTCGTACGACCTCATCCACAACACCCTGCCGAAGGTCGAAACGATCATTGTCAACGAGTGGTGGTGGACGATGACCTGCGAGTATGCGGACATCGTCTTCGGCGTCGACTCGTGGGCGGAATTCAAGCACCCGGACATGGCTGGGTCGGTCACCAACCCGTTCGTGACGGTGTTCCCGCGCACGCCGCTGCCACGCATCTTCGAGACAGTCGCCGATATCGAGACCTTTGCCGGCGTCGCTGGCAAGCTCAGCGAGCTCGCCGGCGACCAGCGCTTCGCCGACCATTGGCATCACGTCCCTGAAGGCCGGGTCGACATCTACCTGCAGCGCATCGTCGACGGCTCGTCGTCGCTGAGCGGCTACGACTTCATTCAAATGGAAGAGAACGCCAAGCGCGGCATCCCCACGCTCAAGCTCATGCGTACCTACCCGAAAGTCGTCGGTTGGGAGCAGACGCAGGAAAGCAAGCCCTGGTACACCCGCACCGGCCGGCTCGAGTTCTATCGCGACGAACCGGAGTTCATCGAGCATGGGGAGAACCTGCCGGTCTATCGCGAGCCGGTCGATGCGACCCCGTTCGAGCCGAACGTCATCGTCACTGCCGATCACCCAGCGATCCGACCCACCCGCCCTGATGCCTACGGGTTGAGCGAAGACGACTTGCGGACGGAAGTGCGCCAGGTCCGCAACGTCACCCGCACCTGGGAGGAGGTGCGCGCGAGCGAGCACCCCCTGACCAGCAGCGGCTACCGCTTTACCTTCCTGACGCCGAAGTATCGCCACGGCGCGCACTCTACCCCGGTTGACCTGGATACCGGCGCGCTCTACTTCGGCCCGTTTGGCGACCCGTACCGGCGTGACAAGCGCTCGCCATTCGTCAACGAGGGGTATGTCGATATCAACCCGCTCGACGCACAGGAGCTGGGCATCAACGACGGCGATTACGTTTGGATCGACGCCGACCCGGAGGACCGCCCCTATCGTGGCTGGAAGCCGGAGGATGGCGACTACCAGGTGTTCCGGCTGATGTGCCGGGCGCGCTTCTACACCGGCACGCCACGTGGGGTGCTGCGTATGTGGTTCAACATGTACCAGGCCACCCACGGTTCGGTTGAAGGGCAGCAGACCCGGCCCGATGGGCTGGCCAAGAACCCACGCACCGGCTACCAGGCCATGTTCCGCAGCGGCGGGCACCAGAGCGCCGTGCGCGCCTGGTTGCGCCCCACGCTGATGTCCGACCACCTCACCCGCAAGGACTATTTCGGGCAAGTGATCGGCAAGGGGTTCGCCAGCGACGTCTACGGGGTCGTTGGCGCGCCAAAGGAGTCGTTCGTCCGCATCGAACGGGCGGAGGACGGCGATGTCTCCGGGACCGGCATCTGGCGACCTGCCCGCATTGGCTACCGCCCAACCTACGAGAGCGACGCGATGCGGCGCTATCTCGCCGGGGAATACGTGGACGAAGGGTAACGACGATGCCAACGGTGTTCAACTGGCAGATCAACCGCGAGATGGAGTACCCATACGAGGCCGCGCTCCCGGAGCGTCAGTTTTCGGCGGTCTTCGACCTCAACAAGTGCATCGGCTGCCAGACCTGCACGTTCAGCTGCAAGGGCGGCTGGACCTCCGGCCGTGGCCAGGAATACATGTTCTGGAACAACGTCGAAACCAAGCCATATGGCTTCTACCCCATGGCCTGGGACGCGCGCTTGCTCGACATGCTCGGGCCACAAACGTGGGATGGCGACACCTACACCGGCAAGACGATCTTCGAAGCCGCGCCCCCCGGGCGGGCGGCGCTGGGGTTCCTGCCGGACGAAGAGGACTGGGCCTACCCGAACATCGGTGAGGACGAGCCGAACGGCATCGTCTCCGACGGCGCCTACCTGCAGATCCCCCACCCGGTCTGGCACTTCTACTTGCCGCGCATCTGCAACCACTGCCAGTTCCCAGCCTGCCTGGCCGCTTGCCCGCGCAAGGCGATTTACAAGCGGCCGGAGGACGGCATCGTGCTTGTCGACCAGCAGCGTTGCCGTGGCTATCGCGAGTGCATGCGCGCCTGCCCCTACAAGAAGATCATGTACAACCCGGTGACGCGCGTCTCCGAAAAGTGCATCGGCTGCTTCCCGCGCGTCGAGAATGGCCAGCAGACCCTGTGCGTGGCGAACTGCATTGGCCGCATCCGCATGAATGGCTGGATCCACACCCCCGATACGGCCGACCCGGAGAACCCGGTCGACTTCCTCGTGCACGTGCGCAAGGTCGCCCTGCCCTTGTACCCCCAGTTCGGGTTGCAGATGAACATCTACTACATCCCGCCCGTCCACGTGCCGCCGCGCTACCTGCGCCAGATGCTCGGCCCCGGCGTTGAGCGGGCAATCGAGACCTATCGCCAGGTACACGACGACCCGGACTTGCTCGGTGTCCTCGTCCTCTCCGGCGCAACCGACCGCTGGATCAACAAGTTCCTCGTCCGCGATGGCCAGGCCATTGGGTTCGACGAGTCCGGCGCCGAGATCGTGAGGGTGCCATTGAAGGAACCGGCCTTTATCCGCGCGTTCCACGACGCCGAACGCGGCGTCTTTCGCCACAACATCACCTGATCGTCAGGTTGGTGCATGAGGGGCAACAGATATGCGTACCGCTGGCTCAATGCGCATCCGTGTGGTGGCGATCGCCGCGCTGATTGCGCTTGTATTGACTGTCCGGGGGCACACGCTCAGCGCGCAGCAGCCCCAATATGTCGTTGGCTACAGCGCAAACCCCGTGCCGACCGACCCATTATCGACCGCTTGGGATTCCGTCCCGGCGATTGAGGTCCCGCTGATCCCACAGGCGGGCGTCACCCCAGCGTTGCTGACCCCGTCGATCGCCTCCGTCACGGTACAAGCGATCCACGATGACGCCCACATCGCCTTCCGCATGGTCTGGGCCGACCCGACGCGCGATGTCGAAGCTGGCCGCCCCGATGTGTTCCGCGATGCTGCGGCAATCCAGTTCCCGGTCGCTGCAGGCGTACCCAGCATCTGCATGGGGGCTGCCGGCCAGATCAGCAACATCTGGCACTGGAAGGCTGACTGGCAAGAAGATATCGACGCCGGCTTCCAGGACATCACACGGCTCTACCCGCATTTCTTCAAGGATTACTACCCGTTCGTCGAGGGCGAGCCGCCGTACAGCTTCCCCGATGACTTTAGCCAGCCGGATGCCCGCGCCTACTCGCCCGGGTGGGCTGTCGGGAACGCACTCTCGCAGCCGATGCGGGAGTGGCCCATCGAAAACCTCATCGCATCCGGGTTCGGGACCCTGACGACCCACGAGCAGGCAGCGATCGAGGGCCGTGGCGTCTGGGAGAACGGGACGTGGAGCGTCGTCTTCATCCGCGAGCTCACTCCAGCCGCCGCCGACCTCGCAACCTTCCAGGAAGCCGGTGAGCTGGCGACGGCCTTCGCCGTCTGGAATGGCTCGAACGAGGAGGTTGGCGCCCGCAAGCAGCTCTCCAGCTTCGTGACATTCGGCATCGAGGCTCCCCCAGTTACCCCGGACGAGCCGGTTGGCGAGGCGCCGGCCAGCCGCGATACCACGCTCATTGTGGTGCTCGCGTTGCTCGGCGCGTTCGTGGTGGCGATTACGCTGGCCACGATCGTCGTGGGCCGCAACGCGCCGCCGGCCCCACGGGACGGAGGGACTGGTGCCTGACAGCAACACGCATCGCTCGGTACTCTATCGCTTGCTTGCGTTTGGCTTCCTCTACCCCGACGCAGAGGTCAAGCAGCTGCTGCTTTCCCCGACGTTCAGCGAGGCGCTTGGCGAGCGGGTGTCGGCGCTGGGCAACCCAAGCATCAGTGCGCAGGTTGCCGCGCTCGAGCAGGCGGTCGTCACGACGCGCGCTGCGCGCCTCGACCTTGCGGCCGAGCATGTGGCGCTCTTCAGCCGCAACGTCCCGTGCTCCCCGTACGGCAGCCGTTATCTCATCCACGATGTCATGGCGCGCCCGCGCATCCTTGAGGAAGTGAGCGGCATCTACCGCGCGTTTGGGCTTGAGGTCAGCCGCGAACACCCCGACTTACCCGACCATATCGGGACGCAGCTGGAGTTTCTCGGCTACCTCATTGCCAAGGAGCTACGCGCGCTGGAGACCGGCCGGGAGGAGCAGGCAGCCATCTGCCGCGATGCCCGCGCGTGGCTCCTCCAGGAGCATCTGTTGCTCTGGGTACCAGCGTTTCAGCAGCGGCTGCGCGAGCATGCGCGCCTGCCGTTCTACCCAGCGGTTGTCGATCTCGTCCTCGCCGTGCTCCGGGACGACGCGCGCGCCATCGGTTGCGCGGCCGGCCAGTTGCACCGGCACAACGGCTCGGAAAGCCTGGCCTCCGACACGCTGGTCCGCGAGCGAGTACCGGTCAGCGCTCAGGCGAACCTCGAAAGCGACGACGATGAAAGCACCTTCGATTGCAGCGTCTTCACTGGGTAGCCTCCTGCTTGCCTGTGCCGTGGTCGAGTTCGGGTTGCTGCGCCTGCTGATCCGTTCCGGCCCGGCGCTCGCCGGGGAAGGCCGGTCGACGGCAGCCGATCTGGTCGTGCTCTTCGGCCATACGGCAATGAACTTCGGCGTCGGTGTCGCACTGGTGTGCCTGGCCGTCGTGAGCCGGGCGCTGTTCGGGCTGGGAGGACCAGCGTGGCGGGCGAGCGCGGGGTTGGTCGCGCTGCTTGTGGCGCTGTTGTCCGTGGCGCTGCTGCGAGGCGCGACTTCGCCGCAGATGCTCGCGCTCACGGCTGGCGTCTCGATCGCAGCCATCATCACCGCAACCGTCGGGGCGGGCGTTGCGTCTCGCCATACCGCCGCGCTTGCGCTGTTCGGCGTGGCGTACAGCCTCATTTTCGCGCACCTCCTGGCGCAAGCTCTCACTGGGCAGGGTGTGCTGACCGTTTCAACGCTGCCTGCCTTTTACGCCAGCGAAGCTGTGGTCGTCCTGGCGGCTGTTGGCTCGCTCCTGCTCGTGCCGAAGCCCTGGTCGCCGGCACGGGCTTTGGCCGGCGCTCTCCCGGGTGTCGTGCTCGTTGCCGGGCATGCCGCCATCCCCTGGCTCGTCGCCACCCTGGGCGTCTGGAACTTCGGCGTTTCGATGTCGTTGCCGACCCTTGCCTATGGCGTCGCCGTTGCCTGCTTCACGACTACGGCGCTCCACCTCTGGGGGCGGGCACGACCGGCGGCTATCGCGCTGCTGCTGATCGCGCTCGGCGGTATGAAGCTCGACCTGGTGTATTTCCATCTCCTTGGCATGAGCGGGTTCATGCTCCTCACCCTCTGGGTCGCCGAGGGCCAGATAGGTGCAGTTCGCGCTCGTGCTAGCGCTGGCCAGCAGCGCAACGCGACGGTGAGCCAGCAGCCCATCAGCGTCTAGCCTCCATGCACCCCGGCGCAGCGCCAACGCCAACAGCGTCGGGCGCCGCTCCCGGTTTCGCGTGGCGGGAGATCGCCTGAACCGCGTGTCGAAAACGCGCATCCTCGTTCGACGTGCTAGTAGAGTTCGGTTGCAGGTGGGCGAAGACGCTCAGCGGCCGGACCACGCGCGGCAAGGAGGAGCGACGATGCGGTTCATGATGATCGTGAAGGCAACCGACGAATCGGAAGCCGGAGTGATGCCGAGCGATGAGCTGCTTTTGGAGATGGGCAAGTACAACGAGGAGCTGGTCAACGCCGGCATTATGCTGGATGGCGCCGGCCTGCACCCAAGCGCACGCGGGGCGCGGGTGATGTTCAGCGGCGACAAGCGCACCGTGATCGACGGCCCGTTCACCGAGACAAAGGAGCTGATCGCCGGCTACTGGATCATCCAGGCAAAGTCGCTGGAAGAAGCCATTGAATGGGCACGGCGCTGCCCAAACCCATCCGGCGCCGAGGGGCAGATCGAGATCCGCCAGGTGTTCGAGATGGAGGACTTCGCCTACATGAGCGACGCTTCACGAGAGCAGCACGCGCGCGTCGAGCAGAAGCTCAGCGGCCAGAACGGTTAGGTTGCCCAGCGGACTGGGCGAGGGATGATGAACGAGCGAGCGGCCCCGGTTGCTGCAACCCACCGTGCCATCGACGCCGTCTGGCGCATCGAAGCGCCACGGCTGATCGCCGGGCTGGCCCGCATTGTGCGCGATGTCGGGCTGGCGGAAGACCTTGCCCAGGACGCGCTGGTGGCGGCGCTGGAGCAGTGGCCGGATGCTGGGATACCGCGTAACCCGGGCGCCTGGCTGATGGCCACCGCGAAGCACCGTGCCATCGACCGCATCCGCCGCAACCAGCGCCTGGTGCGCAAGCAGGAGGAAATCGCCCATGACCTGGCAATCGAGCAGGCGCTAGCGCCCGATCTCGACGCGACGCTGGACGACGACATCGGCGACGACCTGCTGCGCCTGATCTTCACCGCCTGCCACCCGGTACTCTCGCCGGATGCGCGCGCCGCGTTGACCCTGCGCTTGCTGGGTGGCCTGACGACCGCGGAGATCGCCCGCGCCTACCTCGTCTCGGAAGCGACCGTTGCCCAGCGCATCGTGCGCGCCAAGCGCACGTTGACTGCCGCCCGCGTGCCGTTCGAGGCGCCACAGGGCGCGGACCGCGCGGCGCGCCTCAACTCGGTGTTGGAAGTGGTCTACCTGATCTTCAATGAAGGCTATGCCGCGACTGCCGGAGACGACTGGATGCGCCCCGGCCTGTGTGAGGATGCGCTGCGGTTGGGCCGCATCCTTGCCGGGCTGATGCCAGATGAACCGGAAGTGCATGGGTTATTGGCGTTGCTGGAGCTCCAGGCTTCACGCACCCGCGCCCGCACTGCACCGAACGGCGAGCCGATCCTGCTCTTCGACCAGAACCGCGCCCTCTGGGACCGGCTGCTGATCCGCCGTGGACTGGAGTCGCTGCGCCGGGCGGAAGCGCTGAGCGGTGCGCTCGGCCCGTACACCCTGCAAGCCGCCATCAGCGCCTGTCACGCGGTCGCCCGCACCCCGGAGGAGACCGACTGGGAGCGCATCGTCGCGCTCTACGACGCGCTGGCGGCCCTGCTGGGTTCTCCTGTCGTCGAGCTCAACCGCGCCGTCGCCGTCTCGATGGCCTTCGGGCCGGAAGCGGGCCTGGAACTGGTCGATGGCCTGCTGGATGAACCCGCCTTGAAGAACTATCACCTGCTGCCCAGCGTGCGAGGCGACCTGCTGGTCAAGCTGGGTCGCTACGGTGACGCGCGCAAAGAGTTCGAGCGCGCCGCCGCCCTCACCCGCAACGCCCGCGAGCAAACCCTGCTGCGCGAGCGGGCCGCCGCCTGTGCCATCGGCGTCGCGCCAAAGCGTTGAACAATCCTCATTTCACGGCTCGCGTGCCTGCTTGATGCGACACCCTTTGGTGGCGTATCATCGATTAGACACCATGCGGTGTCGCATGCAGAGGCCGGTGCGCGCTGGCCTCGCTGGTGCGCCGAGTGCAGAGGGAGTGCGTCTCATGCGCGATGTCTACAGCGCTGTGGCCGACCCAACGCGCCGCAGGTTGATCCGCATCCTGGCCGATGTCGACGAAATGCCGCTGCATGAAATGACTGCCCACTTCTCGATGGGTCGCACGGCGGTATCCAAACACCTGGCCATCCTCAAGGAAGCCGGCCTCGTGGTCGACCGCAGGGCCGGCCGGGAGACGCGCTACCACCTGAACGCAGCTCCCTTGCGGGAGATTCAGGAATGGGTCTCGTTTTACGAGCGGTTCTGGACCGGGCGCATCGAGCAACTGAAAACCCTGCTAGAAGAGGAGCCAGCATGAGCGAGTCGGTCGTCCTGGATGTCGAGGTCAATAGCCCGATCGAGCGCGTTTGGCATGCGCTGACCGACTCCGCCACACTTTCCAAGTGGATGTTGTTCAAGACGAACGACTTCCTGCCGGTCGTCGGGCACACCTTTCAGTTCCGTGACGCCCCCGGTTGGGACGGCAGCGTGGATTGCGAAGTGCTCGAGGTGGATGCGCCGCACCGGCTGGCGTACCGCTGGGCAACCGCCGGGCAGGGGGGCGTGCCCCACACCACAGTCGTTACCTGGACGCTCAGCGCGACGGCGCAGGGCATCACCCGGTTGCACCTCGAGCAGCGTGGGTTCCGCAGTGATGCCAAGCAGGAACTGGCTGGCGCGAAGTACGGGTGGAGATCGATGCTTGAGCAGTTGCAGCAACTGCTATCCGAAGCATAGTTGCGCCACGACCAGCGACCACGACTGGTCGCGCACACCCGCTGGACGCACCGACTATAGTCAGATGGAGTGACAATGAGCGTTGCCACGAGGACCGCTGCACCGGGCCAGCATGTTGCCGACAGCCACAGCCTGATCCGCGTGTATGGCGCGCGTGAGAACAACCTCAAGGATGTCAGCATTGCGATCCCGAAACGCCGGTTGACGGTGTTTACCGGCGTTTCCGGTTCGGGTAAGAGCTCGCTGGTGTTCGGCACGATCGCCGCCGAATCACAGCGGTTGATCAACGAAACCTACAGCGCCTTCCTGCAGGGCTTCATGCCGGCGCTGTCGCGGCCGGAGGTTGACCTGCTGGAGGGGTTGACGACGGCGATCATCGTTGACCAGGAGCGGTTGGGCGGTGACCCACGCTCCACAGTCGGCACCGTTACCGACGCGCACGCCATGTTGCGCATCCTCTTCAGCCGGCTCGGGCAACCCCATATCGGCCCGCCGGGCGCATTCTCATTCAACGTGCCGTCCGTGCGCGCAAGTGGCGCCATCACCGTCGAGCGCGGAACCAGCAAGACGGTGAAAGCAACCTACACCAGGGTCGGCGGCATGTGCCTGCGCTGCGAGGGGCGGGGCACGGTCAACGGCTTCGACCTTACCGCCCTGTACGACGCAAACCTGTCGCTCAACGAGGGCGCGATCACCGTCCCTGGCTACAGTATGGACGGCTGGTATGGTCGGATCTTCCGTGGCTGCGGCTTCTTCGACCCAGACAAGCCGATCCGTGCCTACACCGAGCGCGAGCTGCACGACCTGCTCTACCGTGAGGCGACCAAGATCAAGGTCGATGGCATCAACCTGACCTACGCCGGCCTGGTCCCGACGATCCAGAAGTCGTACCTCTCCAAGGACCGCGAGGCAATGCAGCCGCACATCCGCGAGTTTGTCGACCGCGCGGTCACCTTCACCACCTGCCCAGAATGCGAGGGCACGCGCCTCAGCGCGCTCGCCCGCTCGGCGAAGATCAACGGCATCAACATCGCTGACGCCTGCGCGATGCAGATCAGCGACCTTGCCGCGTGGCTACGGGAGCTGGACGAGCCATCGGTTGCGCCATTGTTGACGGCACTGGGGAGGACCCTCGATTCGTTCGTCGAGATCGGGCTGGGCTACCTCAGCCTCGACCGTCCGTCGAGCACCCTTTCCGGCGGCGAAGCGCAACGCACGAAGATGGTCCGCCACCTCGGCTCGTCGCTCACCGACATCACCTACATCTTCGATGAACCCACCACTGGGCTACACCCACACGATATCCGGCGCATGAACGACCTGCTGCTCCGGCTGCGGGACAACGGCAACACCGTGCTGGTGGTCGAGCACGAACCGGAGACGATCGCGATTGCCGACCACGTCATCGACCTCGGGCCAGGGGCCGGTACGCACGGCGGCGAGGTGGTCTATGCCGGCAGCGTCGCCGGGCTGCGGAGCAGCGGCACGCTCACCGGCCGCCACCTGGACGACCGCGCTGCGCTGAAGGCGGCGGTGCGCGTGCCCACCGGCGTGCTGGAGGTGCGCGGCGCAACAACGCACAACCTGCAGAATGTCGATGTCGATATTCCGCTCGGCGTGCTGGTCGTCGTGACCGGCGTGGCCGGCTCCGGCAAGAGCTCGCTAGTCCACGGCTCGGTGTCCGGGCGTGAGGGGGTCGTCGCGATCGATCAGACCCCGATCCGTGGCTCCCGCAGGAGCAACCCGGCAACCTATACCGGCCTGCTGGACGCGATCCGCAAGGCGTTTGCGAAAGCGAACGGCGTGAACGCGGCCCTGTTCAGCGCCAACTCCGAAGGGGCCTGCCCCGCCTGCAACGGCGCTGGGGTGATCTACACCGACCTGGGGATGATGGCTGGAGTTGAGACGGTCTGCGACGAGTGCGAGGGGAAGCGCTTTCAGCCCGCGGTGCTCGACTACCGTCTCGGTGGGCTGAATATCGCCGAGGTGCTCGAGCTTCCGGTCGCGGAAGCGGCCGTGTTCTTCGGCAACGGCCCGGCGGGCACGCCAGCCGCTACGGCGATCCTGCAACGCATGGCCGATGTCGGCCTGGGCTACCTGCGGTTGGGCCAGCCGCTGACGACTCTCTCCGGCGGCGAGCGGCAGCGGCTGAAGCTGGCGACGCAGATGGCTGAGAAGGGCACAGTGTATGTGCTCGACGAGCCAACGAGTGGTCTGCACCTCGCCGACGTGGCCCAATTGCTCGGCTTGCTCGACCGGCTGGTCGATTCCGGCAAGTCGGTCATCGTCATCGAGCATCACCTCGCTGTCATGGCCCATGCCGACTGGATTATCGACCTCGGGCCAGGCGCAGGCCACGCCGGCGGCCACGTCGTCTTCAGCGGCGTCCCAGCCGACCTTGTCGCCCGCCGTTCCACGCTCACTGGCGAACATCTGGCGGCCTACGTTGCAGGGTAAGCGGCGCCAATCCGCGTCGACGCCTCGCTGCCCGTGCCCGGTTCCCCGTCGGGGTGCTGGAGACGATAGACCGGGCGTACAGATGCCTGCCGGGCTTGCCGATTTCTGCGATGATGGAGCATGCCAGCGCGTTGGAGCGGTCGCGCACTCGCTATACTTCGCCTGTACTTACACAATCGCTTCAACCGCCTTGAGCGGCATGGGTTGCAGAGGCACGCCGGCATGCGCCACATCGCTTCCCCCAGTGGACCGCCGCTCCTGGTTGGGCGCTCGCGCGAACAGAGCCTGCTGCGCGCGCAGTTGAGCGCGGCGCTCGCCGGGCAGGGCGGGCTTGTCATCCTCAGTGGTGAGGCCGGCATCGGCAAGACGACCCTCGCCGTAGACACCTGCCGGGAAGCACTCGCCGCCGGCGCGTTCACGCTCACCGGCCACTGCTACGACCATACCGAAACCCCGCCGTATGGGCCGTGGGTGGAGGTGCTCGATCAGTTCCGTGGGCTTCCCGACCGTTCCCCAGCGCTGCGCGCCATCGTGGAACCGAGCGTGGCGCGCAGTCAGAGCCAGTCGGCGCTCTTCAGCGAGTCACGCGAGTTCCTGCTTGCCCTCGCGCAGGAGCGCCCAGTCGTGATCCTGCTAGATGACTTGCACTGGGCGGATGCCGCAAGCCTCGAATTGCTGCGTTTCATTGCGCGCCGGCTGGGGTCAGCCCCGATCCTGCTGCTCGTGACCTATCGCAGCGACCAGGTAACCCGCGAACACCCGCTCTATCGGCTCGTGCCGCTGCTCGTCCGCGAAGCGCTGGCGGTGCGCATGGACCTTTCGCCACTCAGCGATGATGACGTCCGGACGCTGGTCGAGCGCGCGTATCAGCTGCCGCCGGCCGAGACGCGCGACCTTGCGGCCTACCTCCAGGCACGCGCCGAAGGGAACCCGTTCTTCCTGGGCGAGCTGCTACGGTCACTGGAAGGGACGGCGCTGTTGCCCGAGGCAGGGCGCTGGACGCTCAGGCCACTCGCTGATATGCCGGTGCCGGTGTTGCTGCGGCAAGTGATCGATGCCCGCATCGAGCAGCTCGGCCCCGAAGCTGGCTCGCTCCTTACTATCGCTGCGGTCATCGGCCAGGTTGTGCCGCTGCAGCTGTGGGCCGCCGTCAGTGGGACAACCCAGGAAGCGTTGCTCCTCCTCGTCGACCGGGCCGTTGCGGCGCGGGTTCTCGATGCTACGCCGGATGGGGTGTCGGTACGCTTTGCCCACGCGTTGATCCGCGAGGCCCTCTACGAGGGACTCCTGCCGCCCAGACGGCGTGTCCAGCACCTCCAGATCGCCGAGGCGCTGATCGCTCAGGCGACCGCTCCCGACCCGGATACGGTCGCTTACCATTTTGGCCAAGCGGGCGACCCGCGCGCAGTGGCTTGGCTCACCCGCGCGGGAGAGCGTGCCCAACGGGCATTCGCCTGGCCGACGGCAGCGTTGCGCTTCGCGGCGGCGCTGGCATTGCTGGAAGGTGACGACACGGCACTGAACGAGCGCGGATGGCTCCTTCTGCGCCTGGCGCTGCTGCGCCGTTTCGCGACTCCCCGTGCTGAGATCGCCACGCTGGAAGAAGCGGAGCGTCTGGGGCAGGTGACGGGCGACCAGGCGCTGGCGGCGTACGCGCGGTTCCATCAGGGTATGCTGCGCTGCCAAGGGGCCGACCTGCGGCGGGGGATCGAAGCAGAAGAAGCCGGCATCGCCATGCTCGATGCGCTGTCCCCAACAGATCGCGCTCGGCTGGCAGCCTTTGACACGACCAGCGACCCATTGGACGGTCAGAACGGGCGCGGTGAGCTGACCCTCGCCATGGCCGAAAACGGGCGCCTGGCGCAGGCGCGCGCCCTCGGCGAGCAGATCGTCGGCCTGCCCCCGGAGCAGACCTACGGCTCGCGCGGTGATGCCTATTACGGTTTGGGGTTCGTTTATGCCGGGCTTGGGCAGCCGGACGCGGCGCGGTTGGCCTTCGCCCAGGCTCGCGAGATCTTCCGCGCGCACGACTACCGCAGCATGGTGACGGCGTCGCTCTTCGACGAGCTGATGGTCGTGAACCTCCCCTACCGGATCGATCGGCCCGATGAGCGGCAGCAGATGGAAGCAGCGCTCGCGGCGTCGTTCGCTGCCCTGGACGATATCTTCGATGAACGCTCGGCGCGCAGCGCCAGCATGCTGTCGCGGGTACTGGGCGGTGACTGGCACGAAGCCTTCGCCATGTTCGAACAGAGCAGCGTGCGGTTCATGCGGCTCGCGACAGCAGCCCTGCTGGCCCCACTCGCACGCTTTCAGGGGAACGACGCGCTGGCCTGGTCGCTGATCCGTGAGGGGTTGCCGGATGGCCCGGACACTGCTCCAGAGGAGACGGTGGGGAAGGTCCTGCCGCTCCGCACGCTTGCCATCACCTTGGCGCTCGACGGAGCTGACTTTGACGCGGCTCGACGCTGGCTCGCTGCCATCGACCACTGGCTGGAGTGGAGTGGCAGCGTCGTCGGGCAGGCCGATGCGCACCTGAGCTGGGCGGCCTACCACCGCGCGCTGGGCGAGCATGCGCAGGCGCGCGCGCGCGCGGTCAATGCGCTGGCCGCGGCCGCCGCGCCACGGCAACCACTAACGCTACTGGCGGCCCACCGCTTGCTCGGCGAGCTCGATCTCGCTGCCGGGCGGCTCGCCGATGCCGAAACCCAGCTCGCGGCTGCGCTGGCACTGGCCGAGGCCTGCGGCGCGCGCCACCAATACGCTCTGACCCTCCTTGCACTGGCAGACCTGCTCCGCGTGCGCGGTGACCTACCGGCTGCGCGGGTGCATCTCGCT
>QEUZ01000508.1 GCA_003577355.1 Chloroflexota bacterium
GGTACGCCTCGAACCAGGCATGGAAATCCATCGGCGGGTGTGGCGGCGGCACGCCGATGTCCGGCATGTACCCGAAGACATAGCGCGCGGGAATGCTCATCGCGCGGCAGAGGGTGATCCCCAAATGCGCGAAATCGCGGCATACCCCACTACGCGCCTCGTAGACATCGACCGCAGTCGTCAGGGGCGTACTGGCTCCGCCGTAGGTGATGTTGGCGTTGATCCAGTCGCACACCGCCTGCACCCGCGCCCAGCCCGGCGGAGTCTCGCCAAACGTCGTCCAGGCCATGCTCGAAAGCACGTCCGGCCAGCAGTAGCGGCTGGCGAGCGTAAACGGCAACACCTCGTGTGGCAGCTCTTCGACCAGTTGCTGGCGAGCGTTCGGCTCCACCGCATCCGGCTGTCCATCCACTTCCACGATCGCATCGTAGCGCAAGCGCGATACTCCAGCCGGCAGCAGCACCCGCCGGCAACGGTTGCCGAAGGCGTCGAGATAGGTTTCCGCCGGGGTGGGCGGGTCGCTCTCCCAGGTCATCCGGCGCAGTGTCTGGCCGGGGATATCCTGGCGCGGGTCGACGAACAGCACCGCCGGAGAGGGTGCGTCGGCGCGATACTCGAAGGCGCAGCCGACACGCAGGAGCATCAGGGGCGCTCCGCTCGACAGGCCGCTTGCTGTTGTTGTTGCGGCTGCTGGCGTGGCGCATCCGGCTCTGGGTGCTGGACCAGATAGCTGCCGGCGACGACGCGCGACTGGGAGAACGTCGCGAACGATTGCCGCATTGCGCCGAGGCGCTGCTTTTGCTGCATTGAACCGAGCACCTGGTACTGGACCAGCCTGCCTCGCTCGCGCATGCTGTCGGTCTCCAGGCCCGGATACAGGCGCGGAGCATCTTCGCGCATCTCGCTGCGTACCGACACGTCCAGTGTCGCTTCCGATTCGCCTCGATAGGAGCCGCGCACGACGGTAACGTCGGCGTAGTCACGCCCGATGGCGACCTTGACGTGCCTGCCAGTGCAGGGTAACCCGGCAGTCGGGTCAACGCCGAGCCAGCCGTATGGCGGGACGAACGCTTCGACCCAGGCATGCGACGCGCTGCTGCTGGCGACGTTGCCGATGTACCCACTGACGTAGCGGGCCGGTATGCCAACCTGCCGGCAGATTGCGAGCAGCACGTGTGCGAAGTCCTGGCAGACGCCACGACCCCCCTGGATGACGTCGGCGACCGTCGACTGCACGTTGGTGACGCCGAGCTGGTAGGTGAAGCGTTCGCGGATGTCGGCAGTGGCTGCCAGGAGAAACGCGTAGGCGCTGACTGATGGGTGGCGCCGCAGTAACGCTTCCGCCAGCTCGGCGGAGGCTGGTTCCAGCGCGACATAGGTGCTCGGTGCAAGGAACTCGGCGTGCGTATCGGCCAGTAGTTCGTCGGTCCGCAGCGCTTCCAGTGCGGGTGATTCGTCGCTGCTGGCGTCGCGCGGCCCGCCGAGGGGTTCGTTCATGCCGGCAAAGGTTGCGACCTCGCTCACCGCTTCGATCGTCAGCTCGTCGTGCAGGTAGGGCACGCTGAAGGTGTGGACGATATTCCCGTAGTAGTCGTTGAAGGTCACGATGCTGGTGGGTGGTTCGACGCTCAGGTCGAAGCCCAAACAGGCTTGTGTTGGGGAGCTGCGTGGTTGTAGGCGTACCTCGTTGAAGCTCTCATGCACTGGCTGGGCGTAGCGGTAGGTCGTGCGGTGGGTGATGCGAAACCTCACGCGAGCACCTCCTCGGCGGTCAGCGGGTGATGGGCGAAGTACTGCTCGTGGATCTTTTCGCCGATCAGGGAGCAGCTGCGCTGGACATCGAGCAGGTAACTACGCA
>QEUZ01000509.1 GCA_003577355.1 Chloroflexota bacterium
CTGGAGGGCTGATGCTGGAGCATGACACGCTGCGCTCACTGGCGCTTGATACCTTGCAGCGCTACAACGTTCCTGGCTTGGCGCTTGGGGTCGTTGAAGATTCCCAACGAACGTTCGCAGAAGGCTTTGGCATACGGTCGGTCGAAGAGGCTGCAATCCCAGTCGGCGCGGATACCCTGTTCCAGATTGGTTCGACGACCAAGCCACTCACCGGCGTGTTGATCATGCGGTTGGTCGAGGCTGGCGTGCTCGACCTCGATACCCCGATCGGCCTCTGGCTGCCGGACCTGCGCCTTCAGCGCGATGCGGATGTCGCGATCTCGCTGCGGATGCTCCTGAGCCACACGGCCGGCCTGCCCTGGAACCAGATCACGCCAACGCGGCTGCATGCCTATCGTGAGCCAGATGGACTGGCGCGCTGGGTACGCGAGGAACTGCCGTCGATGTCGTTCGTACACCCGCCCGGCACGGCCTGGTCGTACTCCAACCCCGGCATCAACCTTGCGGCACACGTGGCAGAGGTCGCCGCCGGCCAGGCATACGCTGCACTGATGCAGGAGCGGGTGTTCGAACCGCTTGGAATGGAGCGAACGACCTTCGACCCGTTGCGCGCCATGACCTATCCGCTGGCACAGGCACACCAACGCAACGAGTCCGGCGCGCCGCAGGTGATCCACCTCGCTGCGGACAACGCCGCGCAGTACCCGTCGGCGTTCGCCTGGTCAAACGTGCCTGACCTGGCGCGGTTTGCGCGCATGCTGCTGGGCTACGGCACGCTCGATGGATCGATGTTCCTGCGGCGCGACTCAGTCGCGGAGATGTTCGCGTTCCTGGCCCAGCGCAGCGACAACCCGGCCGAGGCCTACGGCCTGACGTTCCAAGTCGACATCCATCGCCTGGGACTGCGTGTTGCACACCCCGGCGGGATCAATGGCTACTCCAGCGAATTCGCGCTCTTCCCTGAGCGAGGGCTAGCGGTGATAACCCTTGCCAACCTGGCGCCCTCCCCGGCGCCCGCGGAGCTGACCGAACGCATTCTGGACGGTGTGCCAGCTTAGGCACGCCCGCGGAGCGCCGCCAGCCGCTCGGCAGCGGCGTCGATCGTGGCGTCGCGCTTGGCGAAGCAGAAGCGCGCCAGCGGTGGGGCGGTTGCTGGGTCCAGATAGAAGGCAGACGGCGGGATCGCCGCAACGCCGACCTCCGTCACCAGAAAGCGACAGAAATCAACATCGTTGGTGAAGCCGTGGCTGGTGACATCCGAGAGTAAGAAGTAGCTCCCCTGGCACTCGAGCGGTGGCAGGCCAACATCGGCGAGCGCTGCCCGCAGGCGGTCGCGCCGCAGGCTATAGGCATGTTGCAGCTCACGGTAGTAGCCGCGCTCCTGCGCGGTTTCCAGCGCGACGGCCATCGCTTCCTGGAAAGGGGTGGCGGTTGCAAAGGTGGCGAACTGGTGTGTTGCCCGCAACGCCTCGTTCAGGTCAGCCGGGCCAACCGCAAACCCGATCTTCCAGCCCGTCATCGAGAACGTCTTGCCGGTAGAGCTGATGCTGAGCGTGCGTTCCCACATGCCCGGCAGGGTCGCGATCGGCACATGCTCATTGTCGTCGAAGACGATGCGCTCGTAGACCTCATCAGTCAGGACCAGCACATCGTGCTGGATGCAGAGCTTGGCGATCGACGCAAGCTCCGCACGGGTGAAGACTTTCCCGGTCGGGTTATGCGGCGTGTTCAGTAACAGAACCCGCGTGCGGTCGGTGAATGCTGCCCGCAGTTCCGCTGGGTCGAACGACCAGTCAGGCGGGCTGAGGCGCACCACACGCGGCGTCCCACCGGCCCAGCGTACATC
>QEUZ01000510.1 GCA_003577355.1 Chloroflexota bacterium
ACCATCTCGTCTACATCAGTGACGCCCAAGACGGGTTGATCGCCCATTGTCTCCTTGTTGGCAGCCCGAACGGACGCGGAGTCAAGCTCGGACTCCCACGCCCGGGCGGACGTGTCCCTCGTGGCATTGTCGTGCGGTACAACACGTTCGTCGCGAACGGCGGAGGCGCCGTCAGCAGCAGTTATGGTGCAGCGGAAAACCGCATCATCGGCAACGTCATGCTCGGCACGGGAGACGGCGCAAATATCACCGCGTTTCGGTTGGTCGATGGCTCATCGACACGAATCGAAGGCAACGTCGGCTGGGGCACCAGCACGGTCGTCGCTGCATCCGCCGGCCACGACCGACACGACAACCGGCAGATCGACCCGCAACTGGACGCGGCCTATCGACCGACGAACGCCGAGCTCCTCGGGCCGGCCAACGAACCGCTCGTCGGTCACTTGACGCCGACCCGCGAACACGCCCCGCCTGCAACCCTCACCTGGCAGCCGTGAACTCCGTCGCGCTCACGGTTCGCGCTGCGGCTCCCAGGTCTCCAAGCGTTTGCGCCGCACTGCGTTGAGGATGCCGAGCATGACTGCCAGATTCGACATGCACGCATAGTAGGGGATGTAGAGCCACTTACGCCGCCCCCACGGCTTGCCCTGCCCAACCCAACCAATTGCTGCAGACGTGTAGAACAACATCTGGAGAAGCAGGAATACGCGGTAGCGTCGTTGTCGAGCCAGAGTAGCTGACGTGACGAACGTCCCGACAGCCGCAAACCCGACCAAGCGGCGGACGATTTTGTGCGAAAACAACGTCACCGCGTAAATGCCAGTCCTCTGCGGATTGAGCAGGTCTCGAGCGCTCCAGACGCTGCGTATGCCGCGGGTTGTTATGCGTACCTTGCGCGTGAACTCCACGTCGCCACTTGGTGTGGCTGGTTCAACGGTCTGTGCATCCTCAGCAAAGACGAGGCGCTTCCCTACGCGCACAACCTGCGTGGAGATCACGAAATCATCAGTCGCAGCTGGGTCGGTCACCGGCCGGTAGA
Organism: Chloroflexota bacterium; assembly: GCA_003577355.1. Taxonomy (GTDB): domain Bacteria; phylum Chloroflexota; class Chloroflexia; order Thermomicrobiales; family CFX8; genus CFX8. Next base: position 1,040 of record QEUZ01000510.1, read on the forward strand.
GATGACGATAGAGTGCGTACAGCGATCCAGAAGCCGCGACGATTGACCCGGCACACGACTCCTGGCGTTTGATCCACTTGTCGTATTCCCAGTACAAACGCTCACCCAAGCTTGCCGCCGAAGCCCCATCGGTAGGGCGGCGCAGTTCGTTCCCACAGACGCCCCCCACCTGTGGGTCGCCAAATGGCCGCATCAGGGCAGCAAGGGCACCCGGCTGAAGCACCGCATTGGCATCAGTCATGACGAGGACATCATTGTTCGCCACCGCGACCGCCGCGTCCAGTGCGCGCGCTTTGCCGACCCGCGGCAAGTCCAGCACCTGCACGCCACGGTGCGCCCATTCCTGCGCAACCGCAACGGTTCGATCTGTCGAGCCGTCTGACGCAACGATCACCTTAACCAGATGCTGTGGATACTCCTGCGCAAAGATGCTGGCGAGCTTCTTGTCGATACTGTGCGCTTCGTTGTGGGCCGCGATGATCACACTCAACGACGGGATGACCACGGCGCTCGCGACCGGGCGTCGCCGCACACGGGCGATGGCCCACATCAACACCGGATAGCCCGCATAGGCATAAACGGCGATGCCGACGCACCCAGCCAGCAATCGCGCCCGCAGCGTCACACAACCTCCCAACAATGCGTCGCGATTATCGTGCCCCGCAGCATCGCGCGCCAACTCGTTGCGCGGACGATGGGACTTCCGTCCCGCAGGATTCTGGGAGTGGTCACGTTGACACCGCGTTCCCGATACAGCAGTATCGATGTATGGACGCTGTTGACGAGCTCGTCACTATTGACGCCGC
>QEUZ01000060.1 GCA_003577355.1 Chloroflexota bacterium
AGCCGGAACCGATCGAGGACCCGGAGTGCTACCGGCCGTATGTCGAGCTGCCGAAGGACTTCGAGCCAGGGCAGGGTGAGGTCTACGACCGCCTGCGCGATCCGGAGTACGATCTCTCCTACCTGATGGATCGGTTCGACAACCCGTTCGATGTAACGTGCGATGCGTTCAAGTACCTCGACGACGCCCAGCTATTCCTCGACGACTACATCGGATACACAAGCGAAGACGAGATTCCGGTTTCCTTCAAGCTCGATCCGGACGGCGACGGCAAGGTGAACTGCCCGGCCCTCGAACCGATCCCGTATGTTCGGCCGGCGACCGATGAGGAAGCGGCGGAGATTCTGGGAGCGGTTGCCGTGCAGGAGACGGACGAAGACGGGGACGCGTCGTTCAACCTACCGGCTGGCTGCTACTACGCCGTGATCGGTGGGTTGGGCTACGAGACGACCGTTGAGGAGTTCTGCCTGGAGCCGGGTGAGACCGAGGTCAACGAAGTCAACCTGGGTATCGCGCCGGGTGCGCTCTACAAGCGCTTCGTCAGCCCGACTGGCAGCGTCATCCCAATCTGCGTTAGCCTCGACACTGGCCAGTACTTCGATACCCAGCAGTCCTGCGAAGCAGCCTTCGAGAGCGGCGATGATGTGATCCCGCTGGCTGATGTGATCGGCGTGCTGCTCGGATTCCCGTTCGCTGTGGGGCTGCAAGCCACGATCTGCAAGGGGACGATCGACGACGCTGACGACTGCAACAGTCCCTCCGACGCGGGCGTGGTCTACCACGGGGGTCAGGATGACCTGATCTTCAACGCCGGTATGGATGAATACGACCTGATCTACTTCTACGACCTGTACGTCACACTCGCTCCGGGAACCTACACGCTGTGCTGGGAAGCGCGCTATAGCTACCCGACGATGCTCGGTTTCGACAACCCGCAATACGGATGGGCCGGACCGGCGTGCGAGACCTTCGATATCGCAAGCAACGAGGAAACGCGTGTCCTCAATTGGACCGGGAACTACCAATCCGGCACGCTGGACGTGTTCGTGAGTGATAGCGGCGGTAATGCGCTGCCAAACATCCTGGTACTGTTGTTCGACCAGGATGGCGAACTCGTCGACTACACCTGCACCGACAGTTACGGCGAAGCGCAGTTCGACCACGTCCCGGACGGTAACTACACTGTTACCGCGACGGATAGTGCACCGGACTATGGGTTTGGCGGCAGCTGCGGAACTGGTGACGACTTCGAGACGCAAAATGCCGGTGTGGTCTACGGTACCACGCTCGACTACGTCAATGACGGCTATGTCGATGACGAGCTCGATGCCTGGTATTTGGGATCTCCGGTGAACGGTGAACCGGATGTCATCATCGCGTTGAGTCCTGAAATCGTCTAACGGCGTCAGCGCACGCTGAACACGGCCCCCCGTGGCGAAGGCTACGGGGGGCTGTTCGTCACTGCGACACTGAGACGGGATCAGGCATCGAGGTCTGCGCGCACGTCCGCGAGGGCCAGCGTCAGGCGCTCGACAATCGCATCGATCTCCTCGGCGGTCACCGTCAGAGGCGGGCTGACGATCACCTGGTCACCATGACCTTCGCCACTCTGGCACGGGTAGAGCATCAGCCCGCGTGCCTGCGCGGCAGCGATCAGCCGCTGGGTCACCCCCAATGACTTCGCGTGCGGCTGCTTCGTCCAGGGGTCGGTGACGAGTTCCAACCCGGCGAGCAACCCCTTACCACGCACCTCGCCGACCAGCGGTTCGGAATCAGCGAGCACCGCCAGCCGGGAGAACAGGCGCTCACCCTGCACCCGCGCGTTTTCGATCAACTGCTCGCGCTGGACAACGTTGAGCACTGCCAACGCTGCCGCCGTCGTCACCGGGTGCGCCATGTAGGTGAAGCCGTGGACGAACGGCTTACCGGCAGCATCGAACGCATCGGCCACCTTGTCCGACACGATCACCGCGCCCAGCGGCACGTAGCCGCCGGAAAGCCCCTTGGCGGTCGTGATGACATCAGGCACGACACCCCAGTGCTCGATGCCGAAGTTGCGACCAGTGCGTCCCAGCCCGGTAATGATCTCATCCGCGATGAACAGGATGTCGTTGCGCTCGCAGATCTCACGGATCGTCTGGAAGTAGCCGTCGGGCGGTGTCGTCGCCGCGCCGGCTGCTCCGACGATTGGTTCAGCGATGAACGCGGCAATCTTCTCGGCCCCGTATTCGTCGATAGCCCGTTGCAGGTCGTTGGCGCAGCGCAGCTGGCACTGCGGGTAGCTGAGGCCGAATGGACAGCGGTAGCAGTTGCACTCCGCGACCTGCGGTTCCCAGAGCAGGAGCGGCCCGTATGGACCGCGCCGCTCTTCGTAGCCGCTGAGTGAGAGGGTTGCCAAGGTTGCGCCGTGGTAGGAACGCCGGCGCGACAGCACGATGTACTTCTCCGGCTTGCCACGCACGACATGATAGTTGCGCGCCAGCTTGAACGCCGTTTCATTCGCCTCCGACCCGCCGGAGACGAAGATCACCCGGTTGAGGTCGCCGGGAGCCATGGCGGCCAGCGCCTGCGCCAGGTCCTCCGCTGGGTGGTGGCGCAACCGCCCGCCAAGCACATAGGCAAACGCCCGCGCCTGGGCTGCCATCGCCTCGACAACCTCCTCCACTCCGTGGCCGACGCTGATGACTGAGATCGCGCCGGACGAGGCATCGAGATACTCGTTACCCGCTTCGTCCCAGATACGGATCCCCTCCGCCCTGGCAGCGAACGGCGCGCTTTCGGCGGCGTTGCGCCCAAAGAGCGCCGGCTTGCGTTGACTAGTTTCAGACTGCATCGCCGTTCTCCCTCGCTCAGTTGCTGGGTCAATCGGAGTGCAACCCGGCCAAACGGCGTTCGATGTCGCACTCCGCCGGTCGTTCGGCAGCATACCAGCGTCAATGCGCGCTGCTACGGCCAGTTTTGAGGAATCCGCGCCGGTCTGCATAGCGCCTGTCGCCTCCAACCGCAAGGTGCGCCATGCACAGTACTCCCCGCACACCTGGCTGAGGCGTCGCCCATCAGGGGAAGCGCTTGGGGCGGTCTCCTGCACCAGCGTAGGAAGGCAAGCCGCTTGCGAGACACTGTGGTCGCGAGGGGCGCCAGCGACGGAAAGCGTGCCTCAAGGTTGGCGAGCCGCTCGATTTGCGCTGGGGTCAGTGCAGCCAGCCGCCTGATCTGTTCCTGGGGTGAACCCGGTAACCAGCAGTTCGCGGCCATCTTTGTGACTGGGGGTGATCGCTGGCATTTGCATGCTCTGCTCACCGCTGCTGCCGGACTGTGCAACGGGGGCCGGCAGTGTTGCGCGTGGTGCACGCGCTACGCAGCCGCCGACCCCGTTACTCGGGCAAACCATCGTCCGGCACGCAGGCGGTCTCTGGGAACGCCTCCGCTCAGGTCGCCTGGTAGTCCATGCCAGCTCCGAGCTTGCGGCCCGCTAGAGTGTCCACCGATTGTCCGCCGGCCTTGCCGGCCACCACCGCTACCTCCGAGCCGACGCCGAGCTTGCTGCCCGCCACGGTTGGGATCTCTTCACCGATCGGCCGGCTGTAGCGCGTGGCAAACTGCGTGTCGTTCCGCGCTTGTTCGAACCCGCCAGCCGCTCCACCCATCTTTCCTGCGGCGAGCGCCGCTCCTGCCAGGGCGAACAACAGCAGCAGGGCAAGCGCGACGGCGACCAGGAACCGTGTCATCGAAACCTCCTTGTTTCGTAGCCTCGTCGTACCGCCAGTGCGATACAGTTCAAGCGTGAGCCATGCGGACACGGCGCACCACTCAGCACGCACACAGTTCAGGCACAGTTCACCGCGTCGGGCGGTTAGCGCGGTACACTGTCGCCGAGCAGGGTGCATCCTCAGCACGACAACCCGGCTACGGAGAGTGCTTCAACAACATGGCCGCACCTTCGCCGTCGACGTTTGGACAGGCGCTCCGACGCCACCGGTTGATCGCTGGCCTCACCCAGGAAGGGCTGGCCGAGCGCGCCGGCATCAGTGCGCGCGCTGTGCAAGACTTGGAGCGCGGTGTCAACCTCACACCCAGAGCCGAGACGGTACGCCTGCTCTCCGAGGCGCTCGGCCTGGATGCCACTGCACGCGCCGGGCTGATCGCAGCCGCGCACCCCGAACTAGGGTCTGCCGCACCTCTCGGCGGCACGCTACCGGCGCCCCCAGCACTACCGGTCCCGCTCACGACACTCGTTGGGCGCGATGTCGAGATCGCGACGGTCGCAGACAATGTGCGGGGAGCCACCGCAACCCGCATGCTCACGTTGACTGGGCCGGGTGGCGTCGGGAAAACACGGCTGGCGCTGGCTGCGGCCGCGACTCTGACCGAGCACTTCGCTGACGGCATTTTCTGGGTCGAACTGGCGGGGCTGCACGATCCGGCGCTCGTTCCGGACCAGGTAGCGCAAGCGCTCGGCATCCGAGATGAAGCCGGACGCACCACGGTCGATACCGTGCTCAGCGCGCTGGCCAAGCGCAAGGCGCTGCTCGTCCTCGACAATCTGGAGCATCTGTTGCCGGCTGCGGAGTCCATTTCGCGCCTGCTGGCCGGCGCCCCTGGGCTCACCATCCTGGCGACAAGCCGCTCACGCCTGCGGGTGCGTGGGGAGCGCGAGTTCCCAGTGCTGCCATTGGCGGATGCCGCGGCCGTGCGCCTGTTTCTCACACGTGCCACAGATGCACAGCCCACTTTCAGGCCATCCTCACACGATGTCGAGGCGGTCGCCGAGATCTGCCAGAGGTTGGATGGGCTGCCACTGGCAATTGAACTAGCCGCCGCCTGGGTGCGTGTGTTGCCGCCGTCCGCGCTGGCCGCGCGCCTGGAACGCCGCCTGCCACTGCTGGCCGGCGGGCCGCTCGACGCGCCGGAACGCCAGCGCACGATGCGCGCTGCGATCGCCTGGAGTCACGACCTGCTGGCGCCCGCCGAACAACGCTTCTTCCGCCGCTTGGCCGTCTTTGCCGGCGGGTTCACGCTCGATGCGGCCGAGGCGATCGCCCACGACAGCGACCAGCATCACCTAGTTCCAGAACCCCTTGATCTGCTTGCAGCCCTCCGCGATGCGAGCCTGGTGCAGCCGCTGGAACCATCCGGCGCAGAAGCGCGCTTCATGCTCCTTGAGACGGTCCGCGAATACGGGCTAGAGCAACTTGCGACAGCCAGCGAAGCCGAACGTGTCCAGCGCAGCCATGCCCTGTACTACCTCAACCTCGCTGAGCGTGCCGAACCGGAGCTCACCGGACCCGGTCAGATCGACTGGCTTGAACGGCTTGAACGCGAGCATGCGAACCTGCGTGCAGCACGCAACTGGTCCCTGGCGGCCGATGTGCCCGACATCGCGCTACGCCTCGTCGGGGCACTCTGGCACTTCTGGCAGGTGCGTGGCCATGTCGCTGAGGGACGTGAATGGGCCGAAGCTGCCCTTGCACACGCTGGGACGGCGCCGAGTGCCACTCTTGGCCGGGCGTTGCGTGCGTCCGCACTGCTCGCCGAATACCAGGGAGACTACGACCACGCCGTTGCCCGCCATCAGGCGGCCGCGGAGGTCTGGCGAGCGCTCGGAGACGACCGCAACCTGGCGCGCACGCTGGACCACCTCGGCAACTGCGCCCACGACCGCGGCGACTTCCCCCTGGCCATCGCGCTGCATGAGCAGGCACTGAGCCTGGCACGCACCACTGGCGATACCCGCGCGATCGCAAACGCGCTCGGCAACCTGGGGATCACGGGGATCCACCTCGGCGACCTGGAAACCGCTCGTCTTCGCCTTGAGGAGGCCCTGCACCTGTTTCGCAAGCTGGACCACGCGCACGCAATCGGGTTAGCGCTCGCACACCTTGGGGTCGTCGCTCTCCGGCAAGGCAATCTTCCAGCGGCCATCGCGTTCGATGAAGAGGCCCTCGCGCTCGCGCGCGTACTCCACGACGACGATGAGGAGGCGAGTGCCCTGGTGAACCTGAGCGATGCGGTTGCGCAGTCCGGCGACACCCAACGCGCCATTGTGCTCCTGGAACAGAGCAGGTTGCTCTTTGCACGCCTCGGCAACCGCCGCGCAACAGCGCAAACCTTGGAGCGCCTCGGTGCGCTGGCAACCGCGCCTGATGATCTTCCACGGGCAGCAGCGCTCCTCAGCGAAGGTCTCACCCTCGCGCGCGAGGTCGACGACAACCTCACCATCGCTGCCAGCCTTGAAGGCATCGCAAGCCTGGCAACGCGCCGCGCACAACCGGCGCTTGCAGCATGTTTGCTCGGAGCGGCCGCCGCGCTCCGCAGCGCGCTCGGTGCGCCAGTCGCAGCGCACCTGCAGACGCGCTACAACGCGAACCTGGCCGCCGCGCGCGCCGCACTGTCCGAGCAGGCATTCACCACCGCCTGGGAGCACGGCCGCACCCGCCCGCTGGAGGAGTCGCTGCGTGCTGGGCTGGAATTCGCCAACACGCTTGTCTGACGTGCGTCGCACGGCTCAGTGTCATGCCGACCGCGAGAAACCGGAGCGGCCCGAGGGTGCCCGCATCGTCGTATGACGCCAGCATCCAGGGCAACTGCTGCACAAACACAGCCACCGGCAACAACCCGTCGTTCGCTGACGTGTACCAACGAAGGACACCAGATCAGGGCGAGCCTGCCAGGTTCACAAGGGTGGCGCCAGCCGGGCTTCCCGGCGGAGGCGCCAGGCCCAGATCGCTGCCACGACCATCGCTGCCGAGAGCAGCGGCCAGAGCAGCTCAGGCCGCGGGCTATCCAGCGCAATCCCGGCGAAGAGCGACGCCAGCCCCCAGGCCGCACCCCACATGATGCTCTGGGCAGCGAAGTACCGCCCGCGCAGGTGGGCTGGGGAGAGCCGCACCGGCACGATCGACGTGATCGGCGCGAACAGCACCTCGCCTAGCGTAAACAGCACGAAGACCATTGCGGCCGCTGCCAACCCCAACTGCGGCGTGAAGGTAATCATCAGCAGGCCAACCACAAAGAACCCGCACGAGTAGGCCAAGAGCCTGCCGAGCACCCCCCGGTTGACCCGCGCGGCCAGCGGCAACTGGATCGCGAGGATCACCAGCATCTTGATCGTGAACAGCACGCCGATTGCCCCTTCGGAGATCCTCGCTTCACGATGGAGAAAGGCGGGGATGTTCACCTGTAGCTGGCTATAGCCGATGACGACGATGAAGAGCAACGCCGAAATCGACATGAACAGCCGGTCTGCGAAGAGGTCACGCCAGGAGCCAGCGCGCCCACTGGCGCTGCGCGCCTCCATGCGCTGGTCTGGCACTGCCCGCCAGACGACCAGTGTCGCAACCACCAGCACGCCAACACTGAGGGTATACATCAGCCGGTACTCGGCTATGCCACCACCCGTCACCAGCAAACCTCCCAGGAGGCTCCCCAGCCCGACGCCCGCGATAAACGCACACCGGATGAGCGCCAGTGCCTCAGCCACCTGGCTCGGGCGCGCGAGGGGCACCGTCGCCGAGTTCACCGCCGGCCAGTAGAACTGATCGAACATGAAGAACACGGCAGTAACCAGCAGATATGTGGGTATCGTCGTGGCCCAGGGGTAGACCAAGGTCGTTAGAGCCAACCCGACAATCGACACCAGAAGCATCGGCTGCGCGCCGCGCCGGTCGATCTGTGGGGCAGCAGCAATGACAAACCCGCTGGCAAGCAGTGAGCTGACGGCAATGCCACCGCCGACAATCTTGCCAGGGATTCCGACGACGTCGTTGAAGTAGATGAACAAGTAGGGCATCACCATGCCCCGGCCAACCCAAAGGATCGTGTTGGCGATCGTCAACATCCACACGGCGCGCGGATAGCTCGCCAAAAACCGGCCAATACGTCCGCGACGTGGCCGGTTGGCGCTGGTCGGATCGTCCTGTTCGGCGGCTATTCGTTCACCATCGACGACGTCGATGCTGCTCATCGTGTGCGTGCCCCACGTGTCATCTGCCATCGGCCCCATCGCAGGGCCGCGGCATTGTCGCAAGACTGTGCCCAAGCACAAGGGGGTGAGTGTGCCAGATAGACGCACTCCCCTTCACCACTCGGGGGCACGTTGATCAGTGTGTCGCATGGCGCGCCGTCATCTATCGCATTCCACAACGGTTGGGGCGGAGCGGCCCACAACTGCCTTCGGCTCCCTTCACCCGCCGTGACGGGAGAAGAGACGGGACCGAGAGCCACGGGCGCGTACGTACGCACTTCAAGACTGGTCCGTGCGTACCTCTTGCAGCATGACCTCCGTCCCGGACCCGGCTGGAACCATTACCCTATCGGTCGCCACGCCAGGCTGTATGTACACTCTGTACGTACACATGGAGAGGGGAGCGCCCATGGCAGATGTGGCACACCGACGGAAGTCTCGACTCGTACCGACCGCCCTGGTGTTGGCCTGGCTGCTCGGCAGTTTGCTCGGCCCCCAGATGGTAGTCGCGCAGGATGCGACCCACACCGTCAGCGAAGGGGACACCCTCAGCGCAATCGCGCTGAACTACGGAACGACCGTTGAGGAGCTTGTCGCGCTGAACGGCTTGGTCGACCCGAACCTCATCGTCATCGGGACCAGCTTGATCGTACCGGACAAGTGGTCGACCCCTGTCGCGTGGGAAACGGCGAGTGCAGCCGATACCGGTTGGACATCCTCCGGCGACAACCGCGGTTGGGTCGAAGTTGATGGCGAGTGGGTCTGGTACGACCCGCCGTATGTTGCACGAGAGACGATCGTCGCGATGCTGATCGAGGCCGCCCAAATGTACGGTTGGGAGCCGTCGCTGATCCTGGCGCAGGCCTGGCAGGAGAGTCGCTGGCGGCAGGATGGCATCTCCCACGCCGGTGCGATCGGCGTCATGCAGGTCTTGCCGGAGACAGCCGCAGAGGTCGGCGCCTGGTATCTCGGCCGCGATGTCGACCCGTGGTCCAACGTTTGGGACAACATCGAAACAGGCGTCGCCTTCCTGACGATCCTGTATGAAGAGACCGGCAGTGTCGACCTGGCGCTCGCCGCCTACTACCAGGGGTTGGGCAGCTTGCAGCGCGACGGCTGGTTCGCGGACACCGCCGAATACGTCAGCCTGATCTACTACTGGCAGGAACTGATCCTGGCCGGCGAGCTCTAGCCGCCAGCCGCAACCCACACGACCGCGCAAGATTGGTATCGTTCCACTGCAAGCACGACCCCAATGGAACGGGCAGCGCTGGACCACCTCAGACATGTGTGGGCAGGAGCACAGAGCATGGCGCGGATCGGATGGGTGGAGTTCGCCGAAGCAGAGGGCCGCATTCGCGAGCTGTACCTCCTGGAAGCGGCGGGCCGCCCCGATGTCGCTGGTATCGTCAAGAGCTTCAGCCAGCGCGTTGAGGCGCTGGAAGGCATGATGAGCTTCAGTGCGGTGCACTTCGGGCCGGATAGCGCCCTTACCCGCGCCCAGCGTGAGATGATCGCCACCTACGTCTCCACGCTCAACGGCTGCGTCTACTGAGCGCTGCTGCACGCGATCTTCCTGCGGTCGCAGGGAGCCGACTACCACCGGGCGGCCCGAGAGCTGTTCCACGGGCGTATCGCGAGCGCCGGCCTCAACGCGTTCGACCGCGCCATGCTGGCCTATGCTGAAAAGCTCACCCGCACCCCGGCAGCGGTCACCGACGCTGATACGCAAGCCCTCCACGCCGCCGGGTTCAGCGACGCGCAGGTCTGGGAAGCGACCTTCACCACCTCGATCTTTGCCTTGTTCAACCGCATGGCCGACGCCTTCGGCCTGGAACCGCCGGAGCACCTGCTGGAAGCGCTGGAGCGGGAGTAGGGTCTCACACCAGCCGCGCCAGTCGTCGCGGCGCGACCAGGCGGTAGCTGGTGTGCAACAGGTCGTCCACCACGTCCCAGTCGACCGCGCCGCGATCCAGTCGCAGCGCCACCCAGCCGTTCGCACCGAGGTAGGGGGGCACGAAGTAGTGCTCCGGGTCGGCTTCTGCCAGCGCGTGGTTCTCACCCGACAGCACTTTAGCGGCCAGCGCGATGCGCCCGTCGTCGTGATGGTTGTCCAGCAACCAGGCGAACGATCTGCCACGCACCTTCAGCACCAGGTGCCGCTCGCCGTTCGCCTCCGCTTCCGGTAATGCCAGCCCGAGCGCCAGCACCCGCACCCGGCGGGGATCGTGGTCAGCAAGTAGCGGCTCGCCTATCGATACCGGCATCGGCTGCGCTCCGTTCACCTCTGCACAGTGTACGCCGCAGTCAATCCCCTACGGATGCTGCAGACTACCGGATATCCGATACAGCGCTCGCATCGAGCGCCACGCGAGACTGAGCCGTTTATGATCCAGTAGAGGCTGCGCAAAGTCGCCCATAGGTTCGTTGTCACGATCCCGAAGGAAGACGTCGAACGCCTCGGGGTGGAAGAAGACCAACTGCTCGAAAACCAGGTAACGCCGCTCAAGGTGCGGCCGGCCATGTCTCGTCCGGTTCGTGAAGCGCTCGGGCGACCACCGCGCACTATTGCCCGATCTCGGCTTGCTGGAGACGGCTCTCGCGCGACCTCGCATAGCGTCGTTGTATGAACGAGCGGATGTCGTCCGTCAGGCAATGCTGCTTGCCGCAGGAATCTCCCAGGCAGATGCGTTTGTCGCCGGGAACAAGCGCACAGCATACGCGGCGCTTGAGGTGTTTCTGGACTTCAATAGGCTCGAGCTCACTGGCGACGTCCTGGAACTCGCTGACCAACTGATCGAGATCACCACCCGCGCCAGCAGCATTGACGACGCGACCGATGCATCTGCGGCGTAGCTACGCGAGCATGTAGTAACACGTGAGTGTTCCCACCACCGACCACTGTCGGAAAAGTAGCTCCCTGAGTCAGAAACGAGCGCTTGCAACATCACGCGAGTGCATTGGACACAGTCGATCGAACCACTGGTCACTGGTCACTCGTCACTGGTCACTCCACCGCTGGCAGCACTCGCGCCGGTAGCAATCGCGCTTGACACACCCCCTCCCAGGGGTACGATTACCATGCGTGCCACGGAGACACGTCGATTCGAGCGACCCGCTTCCGTCCAACCCACCCGGCCGCCTCGAAGCAAGCGATCAACCAACCGGCATGGAACGGCGGCACGGCATCCCCTGTCGCCAGCCGTCCGGCAACCACCAGAAAGGCCCTGCACCGCATGGCAACCAACGGCAAGCCCGCAACACTGGGAGAACTACGCGAGAGTGGCTACCAGGTCCTCTCGGTGCGCGATGAACTGCGCAAGAACCTGGTCGCCCGCCTGCGCTCCGGCGAACCGATCTTCGACGGGGTCGTCGGCTATGAGGAGACGGTCATCCCGCAGATCGAGAACGCCATCCTCTCCGGCCAGGACATCATCTTCCTCGGTGAGCGCGGTCAGGCGAAGACACGCATGGCACGTGGGCTCGTCGCGCTGCTCGACGAGTACACGCCGATCGTGGCTGGCAGCGAGATCAACGACAACCCGTTCGACCCGATCAGCCGCTACGCCAAGGACCTGGTCGCTGAGCATGGCGACGCCACCCCGTTGGAGTGGGTCGACCGCTCCCGGCGTTACGCCGAAAAGCTAGCGACGCCCGACACGACGATCGCCGACCTGATCGGCGAAGTCGACCCGATCAAAGTGGCCGAGGGCCGCTATCTCTCCGACGAACTGACGATCCACTACGGCATGATCCCACGCACCAACCGCGGCATCTTCACCCTGAACGAGCTGCCGGATTTGGCCGAGCGCATCCAGGTCGGCCTGCTGAACATCATGGAAGAGCGCGATGTCCAGATCCGCGGCTACCGCGTGCGCCTACCGCTGGATGTCTACGTGATTGCCAGCGCGAACCCGGAGGACTACACCAACCGCGGGCGCATCATCACCCCGCTGAAGGACCGCTACGGCTCGCAGATCCGCACCCATTACCCAGTGAGCGTCGACCTGGAGATCGACATCATGGAACAGGAGCGGACAGCGTTCGTCAGCGATGGCGTGACGGTGGCGGTGCCGCAGTACATGCGCGAGATCATCGCCGAAATCACCCACCTGGCCCGGCGCAGCCACGACATCAGCCAGCGGTCAGGGGTGTCGGTGCGCATGTCGATCGCCAACTATGAAAACGTCGTCTCCAATGCCCTGAAGCGCGCCATCCGCCTGAACGAGAAGCAGGCGGTGCCGCGCATCAGCGACCTGCGCTCGATCCTTGCGTCAACCACCGGCAAGATCGAGCTGGAGACAATGGGAGAGGTGCAGGAGGACCGAATCGTCGACAAGCTCGTGCAGGGCGCCGTCGCAACGACCTTCAACCGCTACTTCTCGGTACGCGACTTCGACGACCTGATCCTTGCCTTCGACAACGGCCTGCGCGTCGATGTCTCCGACGACATGGCAGCAATGAACTACGTCCACCAGGTGTCGCACATGGACGGCATGCGCGAAGCGCTCGGCAAGCTGGAGCTCCCCAGCGGCCCGGCCGGCATCGCCAGTGGCGTCGAGTTCGTGCTAGAAGGCCTACACCTCAACCGCCGCCTGAACAAGGACCGCAGTGGCGGCCGGGGCAGCTCGCGCTATAGTGGATAGATGTATGGGTGCTCCCTCCTGCAGCATCGAAAACGCAGTTAGGAACGCATAATGTCGGTGAAACCTCGGCCCATTGAGGTGTCTCAGGAAACGGATCTCATATGTTTGCTCGATGCAGCTGATGTCGTGCCGCTATTGCTGAAGCATCGGGGAAGCATGTACACCCTGCAACGGGTCGAGTCCAACGAGATGATCGACAATCAACCAGATAGAGCGGAAGTCCTGCGTGTCCTTGACCAAGTCGCCGGCAGTTGGTCCGATCTTGACGCTGACCAACTGATCGAGGAGGTGTACGAAGCTCGGCGTACAGGATCACGGCCGGCAGATCAGGCATAGATGTATCTGCTTGATTCGGACTGGATCATCCAGGTGCTCGTCCGCCAAGGAATAGCACAGCAGGAATTGCGCCGATTGGCGGGTAGCCCGGTGTATATCAGCATCGTATCGGCAGGCGAAATCTTCGAGCGCGCCTTCGTGCACGCCAACCCTGTGGAGCATTTGAGCCAATTTCGACTCTTCCTATCGTCGTATCGCATCCTTGGGATAACGACTGCAATCATGGAACTGTTCGCAGAGCAGCGTGCACTGTTGCGGCGTCGAGGGCAGCTCATACCTGACTTCGACCTCTTGATCGCTGCGACGGCACTGCAGTACGACTTGACGCTGCTGACATTCAATCGTCGCCACTTCGAGCGCATCCCGGAACTCAGGCTGTACCAACCTGGCTAAATGCCTCGTCGTCAGTTCAACAGTTGAAGCAACCGGGAACCTGGAGACCGGATGACGTGATCCTGGATCGGTGTCATGCGATGACAGCGCGTCATCATCACCTCCCAACCCAATCCTGTGCTGAGTCAAGCCAGCCGTATCCGAGCCTCATCCCGGTTACGCACCGGCGCGCGGGCGCGCGAAACGCGGGAGGACGAACGCCAGCAGCACCAGCCCAGTCCCGATCAGCAGCAGGAGCGTCGTTTGCGACTCCAAACTGGGAGCAGCGTTTTCACCTGCGGGCTGCTCACCTGGCTTTCGAGGAAGCGAGGGCCGAGTGCCAGCACCAGGATGGAGAGGAATGCCACAGCCAGCAGGATGAAGCCGGCCAGCCGCAGCGACCAGAGATCGCGGCGCACCGCCAGCGGAAGGACGAGCAGCAGCAGGCCGAGCAACCCGGCGAGCGTGCCGGCGATGCGCAACGTGCGGATTTCGCGCTCATACGATGGCAGCTCCCCCTCCGGGAAGATCACGATGCGCAGCGTGCCGCCTTCCAGTTCCAGTGCGTCCGCGTCCTCACGTGCGAGTACCCGCACGATACCCAGCACAACCAACTGCACCTCGCGCGATTCGATCGTGATCGCGACATCCTGGCCCTTCGTCACTGCCTGGTGCAGCTGCGCCGCGATGTCTTCCATCATGCCCAGGAAGACATCGCTCTTGAGCAGGCCCGTCACGGTCGGGATCAGCGTATCGCCGAGGGTGATGCGCAGGATCGGCCGCTTCTCCAGCAGGCGGTCGACGATACGCGTTGCCAGCACCTCGCGGACATCCTCGCGCTCCAGCACCTCACGGGTGGTCGAGGTGAAGTTATCGGTGTTGGCGAAGCTGCGGTAGGCCCAGGCCTCGAGACTACCGAAGAACAGGAGCAGCGCGGCAAGCACCGCGATGACACGCCACACCCAGCGCCGGTCGCGCGCCGAGGTTGCAGCCACGCTGGTCGTTGAAGACGTGTCAGTAGCCATACTGCGGTTGCTCCTGTGAGCAGGGAGCGGCCGTGGTTCGCACGACCACCCCCATTGCGCTGCTACTCCGCTGGGATGGTAAAGATGCGGAACTCCTCCACGCGCAGGTCCAGGTCGCCGCTGATGAAGATCCCCGGGGCGCCTGCATCGGCATAGCGCCCGTCCGTCGCCTCACCGACGAAGGCGCCGTCGATGAACAAGCGCAGGCGGTCGCCGGCGACCTCCAGGCGGTAAACGGTCGCATCTGCATCCAGTGCGCGTTCCCCATCTTCAAGCGTTTGGCGGTTGCTGTCGGCGATTGCCTCGATACGCCAATGGGTCGCACAGACTGTCGCGGCGAAGGCGTTGAGTTCGTTGGGGTCGTCCTCGACGCGGGCCAGCAGGCCAATTGCTTCCTCACAACCCTCCAGGTTGCTCACCAGCATGCTGGCTTCAACCGCGTAGTTCGCCGTTTGCGGCTGGAACGGCGCGCGCAGTGGGGCCGCGCCGGCATCGGCCACCAACGCCCCGTTCTCGATTCTCCAGCCGTCGGTCAACTCCCAGCCGTCGGCCCCGCCAGCCCAGTCGGCTTCGTAGGCCAGGTCCCCTTGGGCCGGTGGCGGCGGCACGCTGGCTTCGGTCGGCGTCGGCTCCGGCTCCTTGGTCGGCGTCGCCGTTGGTTCCTCCGTCGGTTCCGGAGTTGCTGTCGGCTCTTCGGTTGGCGTTGGTTCCTCAGTCGGAGTCGGTTCTTCAGTCGGCTCAGGTGTTGCCGTTGGCTCTTCGGTCGCCGTCGGTTCAGGCGTTGCCGTTGGTTCCTCGGTCGCAGTTGCGGTCGGCGCCTCAACCGTTGCCGTCGGCGCGACGGCGGTCGCTGCGAGGGCGGTAGCGGTCGCGTCCTCCTCATCTCCCTCGTCGTCGTCGATAAACAGGGCCAGAGCGACCAACCCAATAATCAACGCAAAGACCAGCACGGCGCCGATAATCACACCCTGACCGCCGCCTTTGTCGCTGGGTGGGGCAGCGCCACCTTCACGCTGTGCCAGCAAAGCCGCGTCGTCGGCGGCAGTCAGGCTGGCGGCGCGCTGTGATGGGCGTTCACTTGGGATGCGCGAGGCTTCCAGCGCCCCTACCAATGGCGGGCCAACCAGTGAGGTATACGGGCAGAAGGCCAGCAGGCGGCTCAGCGACGTGCCTTCGCGGCCATAGGTCACGCCGAGCTTATCCATCAGGTTACCGAGGTGTGCAGCTGCGTCGGCCTGGGTCATCCCCAGGTGCGAGGCGATTTGCAGGGTCGTCGCCCCAGTGCAACGCATGCGCAGCACTTCCATCTCAGTCGCCGTCAGCCTGCGCAATAGCGTCAGTCGTTCCTGCTCCTCGCTGACGTCCGGCTGCGGCGCTGGCCCAGCAGGCTGGGCGGCAACTGGAATCTGCTGGGTGGGCTGCTCGTCCGGTCGTAGCGCCCCTCCGGCCATTTCACGCGTCTGTTCCGGATCGCCCTGCGGGTTAGAACCGGGCGGTCGTTGGTCACTCATCGGGTCACCTCCTGGTTCGGCAGCTCTGTTTCCAGCAACGCGTCTTCACACCTCTCTAGCGCTGTATCGCGAGAACCGAATTCGGCTGCTCCGGCAACCAGCCCCCGCCGGCCGGGGTCGGCGATAACCGTTTCAACCCCCTGCAACCCAAGTTCGCGCACAAGCGCGTCCAGCACGGCCCGCCCAGAGCGCCGCAGCGCAACAACGCGCTCGACATCGAAGATGAGCCAGCGCACCTGCTCCGACAACTGCTCGCAGGCCACAAGCACCTCTTCGGCGGCGGCAAACGTGATCTCGCCTTGGAGACCACGCACGACGATCGCATCTCCCTCCTGCGCCAGCCTGCTGCGCTGGGCAGCATCCCGTCGTTTGGAGGAGTGCAGCAGGGCGGCAGTCGTATCGAGATAGGTCGCGGGCGAAGGGCGGCCAGGGTAGTTCAATAGGTGCAACTCGAAGCGATTCGCCATCTCGCGGCAACTGGCGATGCCGCGCACCGAGTTACCACGCGCATCCAGCAGCGGGCTGAACAGCCCAGCGCCGAACTGGGCAGGCTTCACCGCCAGCAGTGCCCCAGAGACTCCACTCTTGGCCGGCAGGCCAACCCGCAGCAACCACTCGCCACTGGCGTCGTACATACCGCATGTCCCCATGATCGTCAGCACATGGCTGGCGACCTGATCGCTGACGACGGCAACACCCGTACATGGGTTCACGCCGCCGTTCGCCAGGGTAGCGGCCATCACCGCGAGGTCGCGCGCCGTCACGACAATGGCGCACTGCTTGAAATAGACATCGACTGTCGCTTCGACGTCGGCCCGCAACGAGCCGGCACTGCGCATCAGGAAGCCGAGCGAGCGGTTCTTGTCGCCAGTATCGCTTTCGGAGCGATAGACCGCCTGATCGTGGGTTAGCTCGCGCCCGGCAAACGCGGACAGGACCGCGCGGATGCGCTCGTACCGTTCCGCTGGTCCCACCGCCCCGACCAGCGAGGTCGTCACGATCGCGCCAGCGTTGATCATCGGGTTGAACGGGCGGCCGGTAGTAGGTTCCAGGCTAGCGGCATTGAACGCCTCGCCGCTTGGCTCCGCTCCGACCCGCTCGAGCACCGCCTCCAGCCCGTGGTCGGCCAGCGCAATGGCATAGACGAACGGCTTGGAGGCGGACTGGATGGTAAATGGTGCGTCGGCGTCGCCGGCGCAATACACCCGGCCGCTTACCCCAGCCAGCGCCAAACCGAACAGCCGTGGATCGACCGCCGCCAACTGTGGGATGTAGTCAGCCAGCGCCCCGCTCATATCTGCGGAGAAGCGCTGATGGATCGCTTCCAGCATCGGCGTAATCGGGTCGATCTTCATGTCAGCCTGCCGAGCAGTGCATCAGGTCCGGTAGTCATCCACTCTTCGCCTCAGTCCTGCATCGACCGCACGGGTTCATCGGCCGTCAGCACCCGGAACGCCTCCCTGCGCGTCATGATCGGTTCTCCGGCCCGGCGCATGCTATAGCGCAACAGCCAGAGCACCGCGAGGATCACGATGACTGGCGCAGCGATCATGACAATGCGCGGCCCCACGATGGTGGAGACAACGCCGAGCGCCAGCACCGTGAAGATCGTCAGGCCGTTTTCCTGGACTTCCTTCAACCCAAACACTGCCCCCTGGCGTTTCACCGGCACGTGGCGGTTCACGAAGTTATCGACGGCCGCCCCGGCCCCGGTTGAGCCGAAGTTCGTCGGGATCGCGATCACCGACGCTGCCAGGATCTCGTCGCTCAAATGCACGCCGAATGGCGCCAGCAGGCGTAGCGGGCTGATGATCGAAAACACCGGCGCGACAACGCGTATCAGGCCAAACAGGATCATGCCGATCGACATGCAGGCGAGCGAGACAACTGCCATTCTGCGCTCGCCCCAGCGCATGATGATCCATGGCGCGAGGATTGTGGCGATAAAGAACCCAGCCCCGGCCGGCGCGAAGATATAGATCGCGTGGGCAGGGTTAGCGTTCAGCACATCGCGCACATAGACTGGGATCAGTGTGTTGAACGCCTCGAAGAGCGAGACGACGATCGCGCCGGTCAACACCATCGTTGCGATCGGCCGGTGCGTGTTGATCCACGCACTGTTCGCCCGCAACGACACCGCACGCGGCTTCCAGTCGATCGCCCGCAGGCGCTCACCGACATTCGCCCGTGGCTCAGCATCCATGCGCAGCACGCGCACCGCGCCGAGGGTGAAGAAGAAGGCCGAGACATAGAGAATCGCGTCGATATTCGCGAAATTGATTAAGAGCGGCGCGACCAGGGTTGAGCCGAGCGCCGAGCCGATCGAGCTGACCAACGAGATGACCGCATTGACAGAAGCCATCTCGGAGGGCGACGCCACGATGGCCACGGCAGCCTTGATGCTCGGCGTCACCACCTGCATCAGCAAGCTTGTCATAAACATTAGAAACATCAGACTGCCGACGGTCGTGCCGAGGAACATGACGGTGAAGATGCACAGCGCCGCCTGTGCGAAAAAGCCGAAAGCCAGGGCGACGCGCTTGGAAAGCGAATCAGCGACCGAGCCGCCCTGGACCCCGAACAACAGGGGCGCGAAGTAGGAGCTGGAGCCGACCAACGACACCTGCAATTGTGACGCACCCTGAACGCCCAGGTGGACCATCGTGCCGTAGCCGAGCGTCGATTGGGCGGTACGGCTGGCCAGGCGCGACATGGTGAGCGTCCGCACACCACGGTGTCGCAGGATCTGACGGTACGGCGCCGGTGTATCGCGCGGTTCGTCATCGTCCGCATCGCCAGGGGGCGTCACTGGTGCTTGCTGATGCTCGTCCATCGTGACGCCCCTGTCATCAGGCGAGGCGGCCGGCGCCGCTCGCGACGTATCTCAACCCTAGGCCGTTGCACCCGCGTGCGGGTTCGCGCTGGCCCAGCGGTCCTCCGGCAGGGTGACCTGCGCGATGGTGCGCAGCTGGCTGCCAATGCCGACAGCGGCCAGGACAACCCAGACGATGATCCAGAACCACGACTCTTCGATGGCTGCCCAGACGACCCCATACCCGAGGTCGGCCCGGTCGATCTGGTTGAACATCAGCATCACGCCGCCGATGATCGCCGATGCGCCGACGAAGGCGGTGTTGACGATGACGACGTACACCGGCAGCGCCAGCCGGAAGGCAATGATGAAGACGATGATTGCGCCGAGCGCTGCACCGATGAAGACGACCCAGCCTCTCGTCGCTCCCAGGAAATTCATGAGCCCAGAGCCGATCAGTGCGCCAGTTGAGCCAGCGGCGATCAGCGCACCGACATACCAGAACAGATAGGAAAGCACCGCCAGGATCAGCCCGACAAACAGCCCGACGATCACCCCCGTGGCGGTGCTAAAGAAGCCGTCGCCAAAGATCGCCCGCACGCCGGCCGCGCCGATGAAGACGCCGGAGATGAACCCGAGCGCCGGCAGCGCCAGCAGGAACACCCGCAGACCTGCGAAGCAGATCACCAGACCGAGTACCGCGAGCATGATCCCCACAATGACATCGACCACGCGCTCCCCCTTCCGTTACGACGACGAATGACGCTGTTACCCCGCCAGAATACGTGCCTTGGCCGCTTCGAACTCGGCATCGCTGAGAATGCCGGCGGCCCGCAGCTCACCAAGCTGGGCCAGCTGCGCCAGCATATCCGCGGCTCCCCCGGCTGCCGCAGCAGGGGCTGGCTCCGCTGCAACCGCAGCCTGCGCTTGTTGCGCCTGGAGGGCAGCGACTTGCTGCTGCATTTCCAGGAACTCGGCCTGCTGCTGTGCCTTGGCCGCCTGCGCCTGCTGCTGCGCTTGCGCTTTGGCTTGCATCGAGTTACTGACCCCGGCGGATACCGCCGTCGCGGTGCCGGCAATGACCGCTGTGCGGGCTACTGTCCCGACTACCCCACGACCGGCGCGCGGTGGAGTCCTGCGTCGCATCATTGACTGCTCCTATCCTCCATGACGCCCTCCTCAGGCCATCGCCTCCAGTTGCTCGGCGATCAGCTCCTCTATTGCCGCACGCGGGATGCGCTCGTTCAGCAACACCTCGCCGTTTGCCGCGACGATGGCATCGGCGAAGTGCTTGGCCCAGGCATTCTCGAACAGCATGATCCCGGCCGACGAGTTCGGCGGCAACAGTTTGGCGATCTCCACTGCATCGTCGTGGGTCAACAGACCGGCCAGCTCGTCGACCAGCGGGTCGAAGGCGGCATAGACCTCGTCGAGCAGCTCGCCCAGTTCCGCCTCGGTGACGATTTCCTCCTCGCTCTTGCTGATGAAGAGGATGTCGATAATGCGGATCGTACCGCTATCGACCAGCTCCTTCAGGGCTGGGATGATCTCGCCGGTGAACTGGTTGCCAGGGAACTTCACGACCAGCAGCTCGATTGGTCCGTATGGCATCGATCACATCCTCTCACGTCTCGCGGGCAGTACCCTAATCACGCTCGCGGAACATCACCAGCAGGGAGCCGTCGGCAGCCCGCAGGTACAGGGTGTCCGCGCCCAGCTCGTAGGTCGCCGCCTGCGGCAGGATCGTCAGGAACTGCATCTCCTGCTCCATAATCGGCTCGTCACAGGCCATACGCGTCGATATGATCTCCGGCGCGATTGTCATCGACCCCCGATCGGCGAGATAGTCCGTCGAGTAGGTGTTGCAACCGGCATTGCCGCTCACGCGCTTGTCAGTTCCGAACACTGCTGTCATGCGCGTGCCGTCGAGCGGGCCAACCAGCGCCTGCTGGCCAGCGTTGAACATGACGACTTCCCAGTTCGTGCGGGTCAGCCGCGCTGTCTGGAGCACCTCGAACTCGGCCAGGACCGCGCCTGAGCCATCCAGCAGATACAGTTCATCGTCGTCGATACGGTAGCGGGCGGTGTTCTCCAGCGCCGCCAGGAACGCCTGCTCCTGGGCGTCCACCGGGTCGGAACACGCCATCAGCGTACTGGCCACCGGGCCGATCGTCAGCGCGCGGTTACTGCCGCCCTGCCACGTCCCAGTGAAGCGGTTACAGCCGCTGGAACCGCTGATCTGGCCGTCGTCGGTCAGCCGCATCGTCACCGATACACCAGCGAGCGCGTCGGCTCCGCCGAGTTCATCCAGCCCCCAGTTCGTCCCGACCAGGTCGGGCGAGTTGCTCAGGTTCCCACAGGCTGCAAGCCCCAGGGCCGCGACCAGGAGAACGACGCCAACAACTGGGATTCGTACTGCGGTACACATGTCCGCTCCTCCCACGAGCACACGTAACCTAGATATCGACCGGATAGCCGGGGCCAAGCGGAATGCCCAGGATGTACCAGAGGACGAAGATCAGCGTCCAGGAGATGGCCACGATCAACGTGTAGGGCATCATCATCGCCACGACCGTACCGATACCGGCGCTCTTCTGGTAACGCTGGGCTACGATCACGATAAACGGCAAGTAGACCATCAAGGGCGTGATGACGTTCACTGGCGAGTCGCCAATGCGGTAGGCCGACAGCACCGTCTGTGGCGCAACCCCCAGCCGGATGAACAGTGGCACGAAGACCGGCGCGAAGATAGCCCACTTCGGCATGACGCCGGGGATGATGAAGTCGATCAGCATGATCACGAAGATCAGGGCGACCAGCAGCAGGATCTCGTTGATGTCGGCCGATTCCAGCAGGTTGGCCATGCCGCCGGCGATGACGGTTGGGATGTTGCTGTAGTTGAAGAACGCGATGAACTGGCTGATGACCAGCAACATGAAGATCAGGCCGGAGAGGCTGGCGAAGGTCTTTGTAACCGCCGCAATCACCTCGGTACTGCTCTTGATCGTCTTCGCGCCGATGCCATAGCAGATACCCGCGACCAGGAAGAGCATCGTGATCATGAAGATCAGGCTATCCATGAACGGGGTGTTGCCGATGATTTTGTCGGTCTCCGGGTCACGCAGCGGCGCACCCGGCGGCGCTGTCAGCAGGGTATAGAAGGCAATCATCCCGATGATGCCGTACAGCGCATAACGCAAGCCCTTGGCTTCCACAGCCGCATCGACCCCAGCGGTCGGGTCGATCGCCGGAGCGGTGGCGCCGTCGTCGCCCCCGGCCAGGGCCACCTCCGGGTTGTACTTGCCCAGGCGCGGTTCCACCATACGCTCGGTCACGAACGTCACGACGAAGGTCATCAGGAAGGTCGAGACGATCGAGAAATAGAGGTTCGAGGTAATCGAGATCGTCTCACCGGGGTTGACGATCGCGATTGCTTCGTTCGTCATCTCAACGATCATTGCATCGACTGGCGCGATGAGGATATTGACCGCGAAGAACACGCTCACGCCAGCATAGGCTGCCGCAATGCCGGCGATGGGGTGTCTGCCGACACTCAGGAAGGCTGCTGCTCCGAGAGGTATCAGGATCAGGTAGCCGGCGTCGGTCGCGACGCTGGAAATGCCGCCGACGAAGACGATGATGAAGGTCAGTGCCCGGGCCGGAGCAACGGCAACCAGCTTGCGGATCAGCGCCGCCATCAACCCGGCTTCCTCCGCCACACCAACGCCGATCATCGCGACCAGGATGACGGCCACGACGCTGAAACTGGCGAAGTTGGAGACGAACGACGTGAAGATATGGCGAATACCGGAGACCGTTAGCAGGCTACGGACATTGACGCGCTGTTCGATGATCTCGTATTCACGCTCGGCGTAGTCCGGAACAATCCCTTCGACAGGTCTGGTCGAACCACCGACCCACTGCTCCTCGACCACGATCGGAGCAGGAACGATCACCTCCTCAGTCACTCCAACATCGAGCAGATCGAGGACTGCCGAGAGGATGATGACGAAGATAATCAGGTAGACGAACATCATGACTGGGTGTGGGACCTTGTTCCCAGCCTTTTCGATGAAGCCCAACACTCCTTTAGAGGATGTAGACGCTGCCTCGGCGCTTGCCGCACTCATCGATTCATCGCCCCTTTCGTACCCCATCCACGCCACCCGGTGGATTGCTGTGTCGATGTGGTTCCCCCGGGACCCACCTGGAACGTTGCCGTGCCTCCTTACACGTCTAGGCGTCCGCCCAGAGCTGGGCAATGCGGACGCACATGTCCGTTGCCTTTTCCATGTCCTGCACGCTGACCCACTCCAGCGGGCCGTGGAAGTTCTGCATCCCTGTGAAGAGGTTGGGGGTGGGGACACCGAGCTCGGTAAGCCGCGAGCCATCGGTGCCACCGCGCGTTGGGCGAGAGAACGGCTCGACCCCGGCCTGGCGACAGGCTTCGCGGGCCAACTCAACCGGGCGCATGTCCGTTTCCAGCCAGTAGCGCATATTGCGGTATTGCGGGGTGATCTCGCAGGTGATCCTGGCACGCGGCTCGCCAGCCTGCACCGCAGCGCAGACGCTCTGGAGCAGCGCGCCGTGCTGCTGCAACAGGTCCAGCTCGAAGTCGCGGATCGCAAAGTGCATCTCAGCGGCGGCGGCGGTACCGCTCATGGCGTAGAGATGCAAGAAGCCCTGCCGGCCGTCGGTGACTTCCGGCGTGCGCGTGACATGCGGCAAGGTATCGACAATCTTGGCAGCAAGGTGCAGGGCGTTGACCATGACATCCTTGGCCTGGCCGGGGTGGGCCGATACCCCCTGGACGGTGACGGTGCCTTTGTCGGCCGAGAAGGTTTCGTAGACGATCTCACCAAGTTCAGCGCCGTCCAGGGTATAGGCAAACTGCGCCTGCAAGTCCTCTGGCAAGCGCGGGTGGACGCCGCGTCCGATCTCCTCGTCCGGCGTGAAACAGATGCGGATCGGGCCATGGCGCAGCCCCGGCGTGCTGAGCAGATGGCGCACCATCACCATCACAATGGCGACGCCAGCCTTGTCATCGGCGCCGAGTAATGTGTCGCCACTGGCAGTGATGATGTCGTCGCCGACCTTTTCCGCCAGGTAGGGGAACTGGCTGGGCGACAGCACCACGTTGTCCCCATTCGGCAGGCGAATATCGCTGCCGTCGTAGTTGCGATGCACGATCGGCTTCACGCCAGTCCCGGCGTATGCAGCAGTCGTGTCCACGTGTGCCAGAAACGCCACCGTCGGGACCTCGTGCGCGACCGTAGCCGGGATCGTCGCCAGCACCGCCCCATACTCCGTCAGCGTGACATCGCTCGCGCCGAGCTCGTTGAGCTCGTCTACCAGCAGGCGCAGCAAGTCGTACTGCTTTTCGGTGCTTGGCGTTGTCGGCGACTTTTCATCCGATTCGGTGTCGATCTGCGCATAGCGGACCATGCGCGTTTCCAAGTCTTTGGCGAACCCTGTATCCATTGCCCTAACCCATCCCCCTGACACGAACCAGCGCGTTTAGCGCGGCAACTGGGCCAGCTCGTCCATATAGACGATGGCCGTCTCGATCCCTCGGTGGAACATTTCGATCGTGAAGTGCTCATTCGTGCCGTGCAGGCCGTCGGTATCCAGGCCGTAGCCCATCATCACCACCGGCATCTTCATCAGGGTGTAGATGTCTGCGACGACCGGAATGCTGCCGCCGCCACGGGTGAAGGCGGGGGAAGCGCCCCAGCCCTTCTCGTAGGCGCGCGCTGCCGCCTGCAT
>QEUZ01000511.1 GCA_003577355.1 Chloroflexota bacterium
CAAGGATGTCGCCATGAACGAGCTACTGACAGTTGATAGCCGACAGCCGACAGCCGTCGTCCGTACCGTCCTGGGCGATATCCCGGCGGGGGAATTCGGCGTCTGCCTGCCGCACGAGCACATCTGGTGCAACCAGGCGATGGCCCCGCGTGCCGAGCTGTTCGGCGCGACCCGCGACCCGGCCACCTACATGCGGCTGGACGACGAAGCGCGAATGGTGGGTGAGCTACGCGCCTTCCGCGCGGCAGGGGGCAGTTCGGTTGTCGAGGTCACCTGCGACGGCTGGGGGCGCGACCTGGAGGTGCTGGCGCGGCTTTCCGCCGCGAGTGATGTACATATCGTCGCCACGGCTGGTTTCTATATCGAGCCGTGCATGCCGTCGTTCGTCGCTGCCTGGTCGGTCGAGCGGCTGGCCGACCACCTTGTCGCAGAGATCCAAGAAGGGGTCGGGCCGCATCGCCGGCGCTGCGGTGTGCTGAAGTCGGCGATCCATCGCGCGCGGGTGGAGGGGCTGGAGCTGAAGGGGTTGCTGGCCGTCGCCCAGGCACAGCTGCGTACCGGCGTCGCGATCACCTCCCACACAACCGGCACCCGCCGCCAGGAGATCGAAGGGGGCAACATCGGCCTGCAGCAGTTGGAGGTGCTCAAGGCCGAAGGGGTCGATCCGCGCCGCTTCATCGTCGGCCACGTCGACGAGCGGCCAGACCTTGACGTGCTCGCACGCCTGGCCGATGAAGGTTGCTACATCCAGTTCGACGTGATCGACAAAGAGATGTACCTGCTGGACGAGACGCGCGCCGAGCTGGTGGTTGCGCTGATCGAGCGTGGCTACCTGCGCCACCTGCTGCTTTCCCACGACCGCAACCGCGACCACGAGATGCGCTACAGCGGCCACACCGGCTACTGCCACATCGCCGAGGACTTTCTCCCCCGCCTGCGCCGCCTGGGCGTCAGTGACGAGCAGATCCGGGTGATGCAGGTAGAGAACCCAGCGCGGGCGTTCGCGCTTGGATGAGCGTAGGTGTACACGGGGATCGGTACGCTGAGAGCCTGGCCAATCGATGCCATACGTTCTCCCTCGTGCAGCGAGACTCCGCAGGTGCGTTTTGGCAGGCAGGGCGTATGGCGACGACGCGGCACAGTCAGATCGAAACCGACGACGTGCTCTTTCTCACACCTGATGAGGAGTGGCGGGTGTTCGATAGCCAGGCGCGCCGGCTGCTCGACATGAGCGGTGAGGAGTTCTTGCGTCGCTGGAATGCCGGCGAGTTTGATGCGATCGCCGACACAGCTGCGCACCCGCACATTATGGTCGTCGCCTTAATCCCGCATGACTGCGCGTCGTCATGAAGACGCGGTCGATCGCGAGCTGGCGACGACACAACGTGCTGCTGGGCTGGTCTCGCGCAACCCGATCATCGCTCGTGGTCGCCGGTTGCCTGGTTCGAGTGTGCGGTCTATGTTCGCCCCGGGGGCAAGCCGGTGCAGCTGCGATCGACTGCAGCGAACCGCAGGGTATGGCTCCTCGTTGTTCAGGATTTTCTGATTACCGAGCGCTCTGCGGCGCCAGGGTTCATTGCCAGCCGGTATCGTATATCTATCAACACCTCGATCGCGACGACAACGAAGTCCTCGCCTACCACTGGCTCCCGCATGGCCGTAGCACGGTAACCGAGCCACACCTGCACCTCCCGAACCAGATGCAGCCGATCGCACTGGGGCGCGGTTCCGAGCCGCTGCCACTGGCCGACCTGCACCTGGTGACCGGGCTGCTGACCCTTGGCGGCATTGTCCGCATGCTGATCACCGAGTTCGGCGTCGAGCCGCTGGCCGC
>QEUZ01000061.1 GCA_003577355.1 Chloroflexota bacterium
GGGCTGCGATGGCGTCGGCGCTGCGGAAGAGCCGCAGGGCATCGAGGCAGGCCAGGGTCAGCATGCCGAGCATCCCTTCGGTGCCGTTGATCAGCGCCAGACCTTCCTTCGCCTCCAGTGCCAGCGGAGCGAAGCCAGCCGCGGCCAGCGCTGGGGCTGCCGGTTGGACCGTGCCATCGGGGTCGATGATGTGCCCTTCACCAAGCAGCAGCAGCGCGGTGTGCGAGAGCGGGGCGAGGTCGCCGCTGGCCCCCAGCGAACCGAAGGCGGGGATATACGGGGTGATGCCGGCATTGAGCAGTTGCACGAACCGCTCGGCCAGCAGCGGGCGGATGCCGGAGTAGCCGCGCGCGAGGGTTGCCACCCGCAGCACCAGCAGTGCGCGGGCGACTTCCCGCTCGACCGGTGGCCCCATGCCGGCGGCGTGCGAGCGCAGAATGGCATGCTGCATGACGGTGCGTTCGGGGCCAGGGATCAACATGCTTGCCAGCCCGCCGAACCCGGTGGTGATGCCATAAACCGGTCGTTCCCCATCGGCGGCGGCATCGACGAAAGCGCGGGTGCGGGCCATGCGTTCGATCGCCGCTGGCGCAAGGGCCACCGGCGCGTCGTCACGGGCGACTGCCGCGACCTCGGCGAATGTCAGCGGGCTGCCGTCGATGACTACTGTGGCAGGCATGGTGCGCTCGCTTCCGTTGGCGTCGCCAGGCCAAGTGTTGCCAGTTGGCACAGCTGGCGCTGGTAGGTCTGTTTCAGATGGTCTTCGAGCGCTGCGGCCGCGGCTGCGCGCTCCCCACGCTCCAACAGGTCGATCACCCGCCCGTGCTCCTGCAGCGCCTGCTCGGCCAGGGTGGAACCGCCGAAATACAGCCGCGCGAAGCGCCGCAGGCGCGCGCGCTGTTCGGCGAGGATCGCCCGCACCTCCGCGTTGGGACAACCGGCGATGAGCAGCTCGTGCCAGGCGTCGTTGGCGGATTGCGCGGCAGGTGCGTCGCCGCGTTGCAGGGCGGCGGCGAGCTGCGCGTTGAGCGCGCGGAGCCGTTCGAGTTCGCTGGCTGTTGGCTGCCCCTCGCGCAGCTCCAGCGCCAGCCGCTCCAGCGCCCAGACGATTGGGAAATGGCGGTGCGCGTCCGCGGCGGTGATCGGCGCGACACGCGTCCAGCGGTTGCGTTGGGTTTCGACCAGGCCCTCATCGTCCAAGCGGAGTAAGGCCTCACGCACTGGCGTGCGGCTAACCCCAAGCAGTTCGGCAAGCTCCGCGTCGCGCAACTGCTCGCCGGGGGCCAACGTGCCATCGACGATCCAGCCGTGCAGGGCGCGATACACCTCATCGCGGGCCAGCGACCGAGTCAGCCGTCGGGTGTCGGACGGTAGCGGCATACGCGCCATTTCGCTTCTGTCGAGATCGATTACCTGTGTAATATATAACATGCTACATGCCACAGCGGTATTGACGTTTTGGCGTGCGTTGCGGACCTCGAAGGTAACCCGCTGCCGGCTGACGTGGCATCCGAACGCGCTGCAACAAGTTGGCCTGACCGCTTCCCCGTGTCGCGGGCCAAGCGCTGGTATCCTGCCGTGCGCAGGATGGGCGTACTGACGCGAGCAGATACAGGGAGGGCGACCGGTGAAGATCGAGACGTTCGCGCTTGAGCGCTGGATGACGACGTGGGAGACGCGGGTCGAGTTCGACATCGCCGAAAGTGGCATCTACCCGATGACAGTGCGCGAGCTGCTGGACCTGCTGCCTGAGGATGCGCGCGAGGGGACCCTCAACCGGCTGCTCGATATGCGCCTGGGGTACTCGGAAGCCCCCGGATCGCTGGAGCTGCGCTCGCTGCTGGCCGAGACATACCGTGACACGACGCCGGAGAACATCCTGGTGACCACCGGCGCGATTGAGGCCAACTTCCTGGCGTTCAACGTGCTGCTTGATCCGGGCGACCATGTCGTCGCCGTCTACCCGGCCTATCAGCAGCTGTACAGCGTTCCGCGGGCGATCGGCTGTGACGTGTCGCTCTGGCGCCTGCGACCGGAGGACAACTTCCGCTACGACTTGGACGAGCTCGAGCGTTTGGTCACCCCGCGCACCCGCCTGATCGTCATCAACACACCACACAACCCGACGGGCGCGATGCTCTCCGCCGAGGAGCTGCAGCGCATCTATGCCCTCGCCGAGAGTCTGGGAGCCACGGTGTTGTGCGACGAGGCCTACCGCTGGCTCGACCTGCCGGGCGGGACTCCGCTCGCGCCGCCAATGCGCGACCTGGGCGATAGCGCGGTCTCGGTAGGCACCTTCTCCAAACCGTTCGGGCTGCCGGGTTTGCGCACTGGCTGGCTGGCAGGGCCAACCGATTTCATCGCCAAGTGCTGGTGGATGCGCGATTACCTGACTCTCTCACCGGGCAAACTGAACGACGCGTTGGCGGTGTTAGCGCTGCGCAACCGGGCAGCGATTGTCGAACGCACCCATCGCATCGTCGCCGCCAACCTGGCGACGGCCGAGCGCTGGTTCGCCGACAATAGCGCGGTTGCAGCTTGGACGCCCCCGCGCGCCGGGCTGCTGGCCTTGCTGCACTACCAGCTCGATATCCCCTCGCAGCAGCTGGCCGACCGGCTGGCCGGGGAATACAGTGTGATGCTGGCCCCTGGCTCCGCCTTCGGCTACGAGCACTACTTGCGCATCGGCATTGGGCAGGACCCTGCGGTGTTTGCCGAGGGGTTGGCGCGCACCGCTGCCTGTTTTGCCGACCTGCAGGCCGCCGGCACAACTTGGCGGAGCTAAGCCCGTTCCTGCTTGCAGCAGCAATCGCCTTTCTGGCGTTTGCGGTACGCGGGTTCACCGGCTTTGGATCCGCGTTGGTGATGACCCCGCTGCTGGCGCTCGTCTTCGAGCCACGGCTGGCGGTCGTCGCAACAGCGCTGTTGGGGCTAGTGGTCGGAGCGGGCATCGCCCGGCAGGCCCGGGCGGATGTGGACTGGGCGGTGCTACGGCGCGTGGCGCTGGTGCTGGCGCCGTCGATCGTCGTCGGTGCGGCGTTGCTGGCGAGCGTCGAGCAGGGGTTCCTGCGGCGGGTGCTGGGGCTGGTTGTCGTTGGGTTTGGCCTGCGCATGTTGCTGCAACTGCGAGCTGGCGCCCGCTTCCGGCGGCGCTGGTCTCCACGGGTTGGCTATGTCGCCGGTGTCCTGAGCGGCCTCCTCGGCGGGGCATTTGGCACCGGCGGCCCACCGCTGGTGGTCTATCTTGAAAACCAGCTGGAAACGCGCGGTCAGTTGCGGGCGACGTTGCTGATGAGCTTGCTGGTGCTTGACGTGATCCGCGTCGTCTCCTATGTCGCTGGCGGGCTGATCGAGCGCGATGCGCTCGTCACGAGCCTGGCGATGTTGCCGGGGGCAATACTCGGCGCGGTGGCGGGGTCACGCATGCACCTGCGCGTCGGTGAGCGGCTGTTCCGGCTCAGTCTGGGCCTGTTCCTGCTCCTCGCCGGCAGCCTGCTGGTCATCGGCTGACGAGGGCGGCGCTGCGATATGCTCTCTACGGAGGAAACGGCACGATGAGCGTCAGCAGCAGCGCCGAGGAACGCTACCGGGCCGCGGCAGGAGCAGTGTTGCGTCGCCTGCGGACGGAACGTGGCTGGTCCCTGCGCGACATGGCCGAGCATGCCGGGGCAGCCCATACCACGATCTACGCGATCGAACGCGCCGAAGCGGTGCCAGGCATCGACATTCTAGAACGGGTGGCCCTGGCATGCGACCTCGACCTGCCGGCGATCCTGCGGCTGATCGTCGATGAGCTCGGTCAACCGGCAGCAGGGCCATCGCCAACGCTGAGTGACGCCTTGACGGCGCTTGCCGAGCTTACTCCCTCGCAACGCAGCGAAGCGTTGAGCTTCATCGCATATCTACGGTACCGTGACCGTGAGCGGGACGCACAGCCCTAGCGGCGGACAGCCGTCAACTGCGAAACCCGTGCCGCCGCTCCACCTGTGGGAGCGACTCGCCGCCCACGGTTTCGGGGTCTCGGTTGTGCGCGACGGCGTCGTTGCCGGGATGGTCCTGGGCCTGGCGACGCTCCTCATGTACGTGTTGCGTAGCCACTTCAATGTCCTCAACATCAGCCTGATCTATCTGATCGTGGTCATCGCGCTGGCGCTCGTCTCAGACCGCAGGGTGAGCATTGGCTCGGCAGTTGCGGCGTTCCTGCTGTTCGACTTTGTCTTCATCCTGCCCTACTACACATTCTCTGTTTCTAACCCCGACCATGCGCTGGCGTTGTTCGTCTTTCTGGCTGTGGCGACCATCACCAGCCAGCTCGTTTCGCGCGTCAGGCGCCAGACGCTGGAAGCGTTGGAACGTGGCCGTCGTATGGAAACCCTCTATGCGCTGGCGGGCGCATTGATCTCCGACCTGACCGTCGACGCGATGCTAGCGACGATTGTCGGGCGCGTGGTGGATGTGCTGGAGGTAGCCGACTGCGCGATCCTGATGCCGGATGATGACGGGCGTCCGGTTGTGCGGGCGCAACGTGGGACCGCGCCAGACCTGAACGACCGCGAGCAGGCAGGAATGCTCGCCTGGGTGCTGGAGCAGCGCCTGCCAGCAACGTTGGGGCCGCCGGTTGGGCGCGTGCACATGCCGCGCGGCCGTAACGCTGGCCCGCGTGACGGGCGACGCTCCGCCCGTTCCCACACGGCGCTATACGTGCCAATTGCCAGCGGCGCGCGTGTGGCCGGCGTGCTCTACGTCGCCGATGTGGCTGGTGGCCGGCGCTTCACCCGCGACGACGAGCAGTTGCTGACTGCTTTTGCGAACCACGCCGCAGTGGCACTCGAACGGGTTCGCCTGACGGAAGAAGCGACGCGCGCAGCGGTGCTGGAACGCTCCGATGAGCTCAAGTCGGCGTTGCTCGCGGCTGTCTCGCACGACCTGCGTACCCCGCTCGCGTCGATCAAGGCCTCGGCCACCGGCCTGTTGCAAGAAGACATCTCCTGGTCCCCGGCCGACCAACGCGACCTGCTTGAGGCAATCGACGAGGAGACCGACCGGCTCACCCGCATCGTATCCAACCTGCTTGACCTCTCGCGCATCGATGCCGGCCGCCTGCGTCCCGCCCTGGAGTGGAACGACCCTGAAGAACTGATCCGGCAGACGGCTGAGCGGATGCAGCCAGCCCTCAACGATCATCCGATCCGGGTGACGATTGCCGGGCAGCTGCCCGCTGTGTTTCTGGATTATGTCGAGATATCGCAGGTATTGGTGAACATCCTGGAAAATGCCGGCAAGTACAGTCCAGATGGCGCACCCATCGATCTGACGGCTCGTGCTGAAGCGGCCTGGCTGGTCATCGAGGTGGCGGACCGCGGGCCGGGGGTGCCGGAAACTGATGCCGAGCGCATATTTGAACGCTTTCAACGGCTGGAGACGCATCGGGCCATACCCGGAACGGGGATCGGCCTGAGCATCTCGCGTGGCATCGTGGAAGCTCATGGCGGCACACTCAGCGTTTCTCCGCCACCGGGTGGCGGGGCTGTGTTCCGGGTGACGCTACCTGTTTCTGGCCCTGAAGGAGCTCGTGGGGCATGACAGCGACGATCCTGGTGATCGAAGACGAGCCGCAGATGCGCCGCGCGCTCTCCGCCGGGCTACGCGCGAATGGGTTTGCCGTGGAACTGGCTGCTTCCGGCGAAGAAGGGCTCGACCGGCTCGCGCTGGTGCGTCCCGACGTTGTGCTGCTCGACCTGACCCTGCCTGGCATCGACGGGCTGGAAGTGGTCACGCGGGTGCGCGAATGGTCCCTCGTACCGATCATCGTCCTGTCAGCCCGCGAAAGCGAGCGCGACAAGGTGATCGCTCTGGATCGCGGGGCCGACGACTACCTGACCAAGCCATTCGGTATGCCTGAGCTGCTGGCACGGATCCGGGTGGCGCTGCGCCACGTCGCCCAGACCGACGGCGCCGAACCCGTCTTCGTCGATGGAGATTTGCGCGTTGACTTCGCCCACCGCATCGTGACGCTGGGCAACGCCGAAGTACACCTCACCCCGACGGAATACGAGCTCCTGCGGCAACTGGTCGTCAACGCTGGGAAGGTGATGACCCATCATATGTTGCTCGAGCGGGTTTGGGGGCCGGCATCAGTTGACGACACCCAGTATCTGCGGACCTACGTCAATCAACTGAGGCGCAAACTAAGCCTCGACCCGTCCCAGCCAAGCCGCATCGTGACCGAACCAGGGATCGGTTACCGCTACCGCCGCAGCACAGTCTGACACTCCAACGTCTTTATGCAATCTTGATGCTCTTCGCCTGATCCTTGACATGTCTCTGATGCTGGCGCCCGCAGAATGGCACGCGGAAAGGCGGGACGTGTGCAGGCGAACCAGGCTCATCAACCAGGGAGTCCACGCAGGGTGTTGCTCGTCGAAGATGAGCAGCGCCTGCGTGGCATCGTGTCGCGATACTTGCGAGCGAAGGGTCACATCGTCACGGAAGCGGATAGCGCAACCAGCGCTGCCGCCGCCCTTGCGCGCGAGACGTTCGACGTCATGCTGCTGGATGTCAACCTGCCGGATAGCACCGGCTGGGATGTCTTGCGCCGTCTGGAGAACGGCGACACCCGCGGCCAACCGCGTCCCTGTGTTGTTATCGTGTCAGCTGTGCCGCCAGCTCCGAGCCGGTTGGCCCAGTTCCGGCCGGATGCCGTTCTCAACAAGCCCTTTCCAATTGATGCTCTGGAACGACTGGTGGCGACGGGCTGCCGGGCTGAACCGGCGGCAGGCGACCTGCATGTGCCCGGCTCAGTGCGCCCTCCTGATGCTGGAGGTGATTGACGATGGCGGACTTGGGGTATCTGGTGCTGATCCTGGCGTGCTTCGGCGCTCTCGCCGCCGTGGTCAGTGGCTTGGCCCGCAGATGAGCGCGCCTGAACGGAGAGTGCAGCATGTCATTTCCCAGCGCCGGCGACGCGGCAGCATTGCTGATCGCACTGGCCGTGCTCATCTACCTGATCTGGACGCTGCTCTTTCCCGAACGGATGTAGAGCGGCGCAGACGCCACATTGCACAGCGCACCGCACGGCAGCTCGCCCGCGACCCGCGTCTCGGCATCAGCCGCATTACCGTGGTGGACGAACGCGGCATCTATGTCGTCGAGTCATTCGATGCACCGCGTGCGCAGGAGGAAACCGCCGACCGGCATGTGGTGTGGTTGAAACTACGCTGGCTCCTCTGCCATCTGCCGATCGTCCCCCTCGTTATTGAGAGGCTGCAATGACAACGCAGGCTATTCTGCAGCTCGTGCTGTATGTCGCGGCGCTGGCGTTGCTTGCCAAGCTCCTGGGCGGGTATCTTGCGCGGGTCTTCAGTGGCGAGCGCACGTTCGCCGACCCAGTGCTGGCTCCGGTCGAGCGGACGATCTACCGGCTGACTGGCGTGGACCCACAGCGTGAAATGCCCTGGACGACCTACGCGTTTGCATTGCTGGCCTTCAGCCTGTTCAGTGTGCTGGCGCTCTATCTGCTGCAGCGTGTTCAGGGGAGCCTGCCGCTGAACCCAGCGGGCCAGGGCAACGTCCCTCCCCACCTCGCTTTCAACACCGCGGTGTCATTCACGACCAACACGAACTGGCAGTCGTACCTGCCGGAAGCCACTGTTAGCCACCTGACGCAGATGGCTGGGTTGACAGTGCAGAACTTCGTCTCAGCAGCGGCCGGCATTGCGATTGCCGTTGCGCTGGTGCGTGGGCTGGCCCGGCACAGCGCCAAAGCCATCGGCAATTTCTGGGTCGACCTGACCCGCGCCGTGCTCTGGGTGCTCCTGCCGGTCGCCTTCGTGCTAGCGCTGATCTTCGTCTCTCAAGGGGTTGTCCAGAACCTCGACGCGCCTCGCCAGATCACGACGCTGCCGGGAGAAGTACAGACAATCGCCCAAGGGCCGGTCGCCTCGCAAGAAGCGATCAAAATGTTCGGCACGAACGGCGGCGGGTTTTTCAACGCCAACTCGGCCCATCCGTTCGAGAACCCGACTCCGCTGACGAACCTGCTACAGATGCTGACGATATTCGCCATCCCGGCAGGGTTGACCGCAATGTTCGGGCGGATGGTCGGCAATCCGCGCCAGGGTTGGACAGTGTTTGGCGTCATGTTGGCACTGTTCCTCGTTGGGGCCGTGTTGACGACCGTGTTCGAGCAACAGGGCAACCCGCGCTTCCCCGATGCGGTCGACCAGAGGGCGAGCGCGAGCCAGGCTGGCGGCAACATGGAGGGCAAGGAGACCCGCTTCGGCATTAGCGCCTCGGCGCTCTTTGCGACGATCACCACAGCGGCCTCGTGCGGCGCGGTGAACGCCATGCACGATGCCTTCACTCCGCTGGGCGGCCTGGTGCTACTGAACAACATCGCTGTTGGTGAAGTGATCTTCGGCGGCGTCGGTGCGGGGTTGTATGGCTTCCTCATTTTCGCGATGCTCGCAGTCTTCATTGCTGGGCTGATGGTTGGACGCACCCCGGAGTACATCGGCAAGAAGATCGAACCGCGTGAGATGACCTTCGTGACTTTGACCATCCTCGTCGTGCCGCTGCTGATCCTCGGGTTGACCGCGATCGCGCTGGTGACCGAACGGGGACTGCTTGGTCCACTCAACCCCGGGCCGCACGGGCTGACGGAGGTGCTCTACGCCTATACCTCCGGCGCCGGCAACAATGGCTCGGCCTTCGCTGGGCTGAACGCGAACAGCAACTTCTACGCCACAACGTTGGGCATTGCCATGCTCGGCGGGCGGTTCCTGATGATCGTGCCGATCCTGGCGGTTGCCGGTTCACTCGCGGCGAAGAAGCGTGTCGCAGCCACGGCCGGCACGTTTCCAACAACAGGTCTCCTGTTCGGCGGGCTCCTCTGCGGCGTCATCCTGATCGTCGCGGCGCTGACCTTCTTCCCCGCGTACGCGCTTGGCCCGATCGTTGAGCACCTGATGCTGCGAGCAGGGAGCTAGTTCAATGATGCAGCCGATACCCAACGGCCCCGTGCCACCGGAAACGTTTGAGCGGCCGGAGAAGCGGGCTGATGTCCAACGGGCGCTGTTTGACCCGGAAATGGTCCGCCCTGCCTTGCGTGCCGCCGTGCGGAAGCTCGACCCACGCTTGATGGCCCGCAACCCGGTCATGTTCGTCGTCGAGATCGGTAGCGTCATCGTCAGCGTGCTGCTGCTGCAAGAGCTCTGGCGCGCAATACTCGGCAACGCTGGTGATCTGCTCTTCCTGGCGCAGCTCACCATGTGGCTCTGGTTCACTGTCCTATTCGCCAGCTTTGCCGAAGCGCTCGCCGAAGGGCGGGGCAAAGCGCAGGCCGATTCGCTCCGGCGCACTCGCACCGAGACGGTCGCCCGTCGTCTGCTGGAGGACGGCACGACGGAACTTGTGCCGGCTTCCGCGCTGCGGTCCGGTGATGTCGTGCGAGTTGAAGCCGGAGAGCTCATCCCAAACGATGGTGAGGTCATTGGCGGTGTGGCCTTTGTCAGCGAAGCGGCGATCACCGGGGAGTCTGCGCCGGTGCTCAAGGAGCCGGGCACCGA
Organism: Chloroflexota bacterium; assembly: GCA_003577355.1. GTDB lineage: Bacteria > Chloroflexota > Chloroflexia > Thermomicrobiales > CFX8 > CFX8. The sequence continues at coordinate 9,567 of QEUZ01000061.1, forward strand.
TATCCGCAGTTCGGTCACTGGTGGCACACAGGTCATCAGCGACTGGTTGCTGATCCGCATCACTGCCGAACCGGGGGCATCGTTCCTCGACCGGATGATTGCCCTGGTGGAAGGTTCGGCCCGCCGCAAGACACCCAACGAACTAGCACTGACGATCCTCCTGAGCGGCCTGACGATCGTCTTCCTCGTCGTGACGGTGACGTTGCGCCCGCTGGCGATCTACTCTGGCGCTCAAATCTCGACGGCGGTGCTGATCGCACTATTGGTCACCCTGATCCCGACGACAATCGGCGGCCTGCTGTCGGCAATCGGCATCGCCGGGATGGACCGCCTGGTGCGCAAGAACGTGCTGGCCCTCTCAGGCCGGGCCGTTGAAGCGGCTGGGGATGTCGACGTGTTGCTTCTGGATAAGACCGGCACGATTACCTACGGCAACCGTATGGCAGCCGAGCTGCTACCGGCCGAAGGCCATAGTCTGGAGGAGCTGACCCGCGCGGCGCTGCTCGCTTCGCTGGCTGATGAAACACCTGAAGGCAAGTCGATTGTTGCGCTGGCACAGCGCAGCGGTGTAGCTGCCTCGGATGGACTGCCGGCAGGCGTCGAGAGCATCCCATTCACTGCAGAGACACGCGTCAGCGGTATCCGCTCAGATGGGCACGAGACGATCAAGGGAGCGGCGGACGCCGTGGCTGCACGGGTCGGGCATGCCTCCGCCGAGGTGGGGCAGATCGTCGCGACGATTTCCCAACAGGGGGGCACTCCCTTGGTCGTGGCTGACGGGCATGATGTCCTGGGCGTCATCTACCTGAAGGACACGGTGAAGCCCGGCATGCGTGAGCGCTTCGAAGAGCTGCGGAGGATGGGCATTCGCACGGTCATGATTACCGGCGATAACCCGCTGACCGCGCGCACGATCGCCGACGAAGCGGGGGTGGACGACTTCGTCGCCGAGGCGAAGCCGGAAGACAAACTGCGGATCATTCGCGAGCACCAGGCTGAGGGTCGCCTGGTCGCGATGACTGGCGACGGGACCAACGATGCCCCTGCGCTGGCGCAGTCCGATGTCGGCGTGGCGATGCACACCGGCACGGCAGCAGCCAAGGAGGCCGGCAACATGGTCGACCTCGATTCCGACCCGACCAAGTTGATCGATATCGTCGCCATCGGCAAGCAGCTGCTGATCACGCGCGGGGCGTTGACGACCTTCAGCATCGCCAACGACGTCGCCAAGTATTTCGCGATCATCCCGGCCCTGTTCGTTGCCACGTACCCGGAACTGGATGCGCTCAACATCATGCGTCTCAATTCGCCGAAGAGCGCGATCCTCGCTGCGGTCATCTTCAACGCGCTGATCATCGTGGCGCTGATCCCCATTGCACTGCGTGGCGTGACCTACCGTCCGCTCGGTGCGGCAGCGATCCTGCGGCGAAACCTGCTCGTCTATGGCTTGGGTGGGCTGTGCGTGCCGTTTGTCGGGATCAAGCTTATCGACCTCATCCTGGCCGCAACTGGCCTCGCGTGAAGCGAGCGGATACATGAACACCGAAACCCCGTACCGACCGCTCCAGTTGCTGCGCACAGCTGCGCTCCTGCTGCTTGTTCTGATAGTCCTGACCGGCTTGGCGTATCCGCTGGCGGTCACCGGCATCGCCCAGTTGACGATGCGGGATGACGCCAACGGCAGCCTGGTCGAGCGTGATGGGGTTGTCGTGGGCTCGGCGCTCATCGGCCAGAACTTCTGGGGGAGCAGCGGCTATTTCTGGGGCAGGCCGAGCGCTGCCGGCAGCGGTTACGACGCCAACCAGTCTGGCGGCGCCAACCTCGGGCCGAGCAACCCTGCGCTGGTTACGCGCATCGAGGCATCCATCGCCGAGCTGCGCGCCGCGAACTGGGAGCGGGGCGATAGTCCGATCCCAGTTGATTTAGTGACGACCTCGGCATCCGGGCTGGACCCGCACATCAGCCCGGCTGCGGCCGAATACCAGGCGCCGCGTATCGCGCGGGAACGCGGGCTGAGCGAAGACCAGGTGCTGGCGCTGGTACGGGCACATACTGAGGGGCGTTGGCTCTGGGTGTTCGGCGAAGAGCGGGTGAACGTGCTGGAGCTTAACCTTGCGCTGGATGCACTGGCGCCGATTGGACGTTAGGTCATGACCCCGGATGAGACCCGCCCACGTCCAGATGCACTACTCGAAGCGATCACGGAGACCACGCAGCAGGATGGCCGCGGCTCATTGCTGGTGTTCCTCGGTGCAGCGCCGGGGGTCGGCAAGACATGGGCGATGCTGGCTGAAGGCCACCGCCTGAAGAACGCTGGCATCGATGTGGTCTGTGGGTTTGTCGAGACGCACGGCCGCGCTGAAACCGCGGGCCAGATCGGTGACCTGGAGGTCGTCCCGCGCATGCGGGTGGACTATCGCGGAGTCAGCGTTGAGGAGATGGATACCGACGCGATCCTGGCGCGCCGGCCACACACGTGTCTCGTCGATGAGCTGGCGCACACCAATGTACCGGGCAGCCCCCGCGAGAAACGCTGGCAGGATGTGGAGGTGCTGCGTGATGCTGGGATCAACGTCATCTCCACCCTCAACGTGCAGCACCTGGAAAGCCTCAACGACGTGGTTGAAGCGATAACCGGGATCCAGGTGCGCGAAACCGTGCCGGATGCGATCCTCGATGCGCCGACACGGGTGCAACTGATTGACCTGCATCCAGATGTACTGCGCGAACGGCTGCGTGAAGGCAAGATCTATTCACCGGCGCTCGCCCAACAGGCCCTGGAACGCTACTTCCGGGCCGGGAACCTGACAGCGCTGCGGGAGCTGGCCCTGCGGCGTACCGCCGAGGGGGTCGAGACCGCGCTCGAACGCTATATGGCGGTCCATGACATCGCTGGGCCCTGGGCGGCGACCGAAACGGTGTTGGCCTGTTTCGATGGGCGCTCACTTTCCAGCCAGGTACTGCGCCACGCTTGGCGGCTCGCCCATGGACTAGATGCCTCGTTCATCGCCCTGCACGTGTTGCGTCAGCCGTTGGAAACCCTCCCGCTGGAGGAGCGTTGGCGCATCGAGCGCAACACTCAACTTGCCGAAGACCTCGGAGCAGAAACGGTGCTGGTCGTCGCGCCGGACATTGTCGGCGCAGTGCTTGCGCAGGCGCGGGAGCGCAATGTCACGCACCTGGTCGTCGGCCATTCGACCCGTTCCCGCTGGCAGGAGCTACGCGGCCGCTCGCTTGTGACGGCGTTGATCCACGCCGCGCGCGGCTACGACATTCTCGTTGTCGCAGACCGCGCGCAGGAGAGAGGTTAGGTGATAGCGTCGTTAGCGCAGTTCGCCAAGTTGCGTTGCGTGGTCCTCGGCATGGATGGCTGCAAACATGAGCAGTCCCCCGATGCCGATCTGTCCGAACGGCTCGATGTCGTGCTGGGCCGTGAGGTCGATGCCGATGTTGAGATGCGCGAACAGGGCATCGATGTCGTCATCGGCGGCCGTCAGGATCGCGAGTGCGTCTTCGCGGTCTGTATGTGTCGTCAGCGGTGCAGTAGTCAATTCGGTTGCTTCGCGAGCGGCATCGATACCTGCTGCCTGCCGGATCGCCCGGAAGAAGATGTTGACCTGTGCTTCGAAGAGGTGGCCGACGATCTGGCCAGCCGACCAGACCGGATTCCCTTCGGGGTCGTCCGGCTGTGGTTGGAAGGCGCTCTCGGGCAGGCGCTCCACCGTCGCGCGCGCGGCGGCAGTGTAGTGTCGCAGCGTGTGCTCCCAGTCGCGCAAGGTGTAGCGCCGAGCTTCGTCGTCGATCGTCGATTCCCGCCTGCGAAACACCGCAGCCCGAGCCTCGCGCAGTGCTGCGGCGTTCACGATGGTGAACGTTGCGCTCATCGCCAAATGCTCCTCAGCTTGTC
>QEUZ01000512.1 GCA_003577355.1 Chloroflexota bacterium
GAGATACCACCACCAGGCGACGGCGCTCAACACCACGCCGCTTGCGTGCGCGGCGATCTGCGCTGGCGCGAGCCGGGGCCAGGGCAGCGGACGCCCGGCAAAACGCGGGAACAGGTAATACCCCATGCCAAGGATCAGCAGGCCAGCCCAGCCGAGCAGGTTGATCTCGGCATGGCTGAAGCGCAGCCGCGCATGGCTGACCGGGTCGATCGCAGCCGAAGCGCCAATCGAGACCCCAAGCACGAGAAACCCACTCGCGCATAGGAGCGCCAGCCGCGATGCGCCCGGCAGCCGCCGCACGAGCGGAAACGCGTTCCAAACGAACAACCCCACCGCCAGCGCCTGTGTTGTGCCGGCAACCGCAAAGAGCCGGTCGATATCCGCTGCGAGGGCCACGACCATAAGTGGCACGCTGATCGCCGTCACCAGCAGATGCACGCGCACACGGCGGTGCGAACGCCAGCGCTCGCCTGTCCAGCGCGAGAGGACGTGGTAGGACACGCCAAACGCCATCATCAGGAACCAGCCGAGGAGCAGCGAGTGCGCCCAGACAAGCTCCCAACGACCGCGACTTGGCGTCCAAAGCTCCAGCAGGACACCGATGGAAAGCCCTGTCAACAACCAGACCCCGGCAATACGTGTGAACTGGACCCCGACACGGTCAATGACCACGTGCTCGGGATATGGCAATGGCGGCGCGACCTTCGCCGTTATTGCAGAGCGGAACAGCAGGATGATGCTGACGACAAACCCGATCCCACCCGCCAGCGCCGCAAGGTGGCCGGTTAGCTCAATATTCGGCGCCGAGGAAGCACGGCCAGCGAAAACGAGCCAGCCGCCGGCTACGCCGCTGGCCACACCCGCAGCAAGCAGGCGCGGCCGCTGCCAGGAACGCCGGCTGAAGACAGGCATAATACGGATGCTGACCGCGTAGATCATCGGCGTAATCCCGCCGAGGATCACCAGTGCGACCGATGCACTCCATAACCGCGGCTCCTGCGGCACGAATGCGAACGCTGTTGCCGCCACCCCGAATGCGAGCAGCGCCAGCACCAGCACGACGGGGGTGAGGCGCTGCGGCGCACTACTTGCGGGCATTCTGGATCGCGGCTTCCAGGTCGTGCAGCAGTCCATCACGGTCGAGGCCATGCAACTGCGCCGCCTCTACCAGCGTATGCCCGCCGCCGCAACAGAGGTCTAGCCCATACCGAGCAAGTACCGGCATGACGACTGGGTAGCGCTCAACCAGCTCCCGCACCAATTGGTCGCTCAGTGCTTCAGCACTGTGTACATCCGCAGCAATCCTGAGGGACATATCAGCCCATTCCCGTTCATCACGAAACCAACCATGCATTGCCACAGCGAGACAGGTTACAGCCTCGGCATGCACAACGAGGGTCGCAGATTCCGCAAGCAGGCGCTGTGACAAATGTCTCATTTTGGCTCGCGCGTGCCAGGACTGCTGCCTCGTCCGGCGCGACGAGCCAATAGGGTTGGCGCTATCCGTGGCTGAGCCTCGGAGCAACTAATCCAGATGCAGCCAGAGCACGGCGTCCTGCGACATGCGGATCGGGTTAACCGGCAACCCGGTCATGTCTGGGCGTCGCAGGTCGGGTTGGGGGGCAGGGCCGAACCCACCGGCAGGCAGAGGCTGTCGCGCATGCGCCAGCCAGGCGCGCCACGCCAGCGTCGTCAGCGCAGATACCAGGATGCTCGCCGTTGTGACCGACACCGCCATGCCGAATTGGAGGGTCGGCGGCTCGTAGCGCAACTCGACGATATGGCCGCCCTCTGGCAACGCCACCGCGCGCAGCAGATGGTT